>JAXDZY010000027.1:0-10206 GCA_034086685.1 Lachnospiraceae bacterium | reverse complement strand
GATAACTCAGGTTATCGGCGCCGTATTGGATATCAAGTTCAATACCGGCAGTCTGCCGGAAATCAACGATGCCATCAAAGTTCCGCTGAAAAATGGAAAGGATCTTACGGTTGAGGTTGCTCAGCATCTGGGTGATGATACTGTAAGATGTGTATCCATGGGACCTACAGATGGTCTGGTTCGTGGTATGGACGCAATTGCAACAGGCGCTCCCATCACGATTCCCGTTGGTGAGAATACACTGGGACGTATCTTCAATGTTCTTGGTGAACCAATTGATGAAAAGCCGGCTCCTGAAGCAACAGAATATTTACCGATTCACAGACCCGCTCCCACCTTTGAGGAGCAGGCAACCTCCACAGAGATGCTGGAGACCGGTATTAAAGTCGTAGACCTGTTATGCCCTTATCAGAAGGGTGGTAAGATCGGTCTGTTCGGCGGTGCCGGTGTAGGTAAGACTGTATTAATTCAGGAACTGATCCACAATATTGCAACAGAGCACGGCGGCTATTCCGTATTTACCGGTGTAGGCGAACGTACCCGTGAAGGCAACGACCTTTACTACGAAATGTCAGATTCAGGCGTTATCGAAAAAACAACCATGATTTTCGGTCAGATGAACGAGCCTCCGGGAGCCCGTATGAGAGTTGGTCTGACAGGTCTGACCATGGCAGAGTATTTCCGTGATAAGGGCGGCAAGGACGTACTGTTATTCATTGACAACATCTTCCGTTTCACCCAGGCCGGTTCCGAGGTATCCGCGCTGCTTGGCCGTATGCCTTCAGCCGTAGGTTATCAGCCTACACTGCAGACGGAAATGGGTGCTCTTCAGGAACGTATTACTTCCACAAAGAATGGTTCCATTACATCCGTTCAGGCTGTATACGTACCCGCCGATGACCTTACTGACCCTGCGCCCGCAACTACGTTCGCACATCTGGATGCAACAACCGTATTATCACGTTCCATCGTGGAACTTGGTATTTATCCGGCTGTAGATCCGCTGGGTTCAACCTCCAGAATTCTGGATCCCCGTATTGTAGGTGAGGAACACTTCCGTGTTGCCCGCGGTGTACAGGAGATTCTGCAGAAATACAACGAACTGCAGGATATCATCGCCATCCTTGGTATGGATGAACTTTCTGAAGAGGAAAAAGTTATCGTAGCAAGAGCAAGAAAGATTCAGAGATTCCTTTCCCAGCCCTTCTCCGTTGCAGAACAGTTTACAGGTCTGCCCGGACGTTATGTACCGATTTCAGAAACCATCCAGGGCTTCAGCGAAATTCTGGCAGGCAAATATGATGACATTCCCGAAAGCTGCTTCCTGAATGCAGGTAACATAGATGACGTTATTGCCCGCGTTAAAAAATAAGGGGGTATAGCAGATGGCAGATATGTTTAAAGTAAAAGTCATCACACCCGACCGAGTATTTTATGAGGGCGATGTAAGCATGGTGGAGCTGAAAACAACAGTGGGAGATATCGGTGTTTATAAAAACCATATCCCTTTAACCTGTATTGTAGCACCCGGTGTATTAAACCTTCATGAGGCCGATGGTGTGAAAAAGGCTGCACTGCACACGGGATTTGTAGAAATCCTTCAGGATCAGGTGACCATCCTGGCTGAAGTAGCAGAATGGCCGGAATAGATCGACAGAAACCGTGCAGAAGAGGCACGAATCCGCGCTGAGAGAAGACTCTCCGGTTCGGATGGCTCTATTGATGTGGCAAGAGCAGAACTGGCACTCAGTAAGGCACTCTTAAGATTAAAACTCAGTCAGAAATAATTTTCATGTAACAGACCTGAGCCGGATTACCGGCAAAAGGGTCAGCAAAAGACTGAGGCAAAATAAAAAACGGCGTCGTTTTTCCCGTAAAAAGGAGAAGCGGCGCCTGTTTTTTATTTGTCCGCTGAATTTATTCAGAGCAGATTATAATAAAAGCCGGCTCTGTCAAAGATAAACTCTGACGAAGCCGGCTTTTATTATAATGTGAGGGAAAGCTTTTTAGGAGTTAGCTGTCATCTGCAGGCAGAAAAGATTCAGTAAAGCAAAACGGAGACAACTATCCTCAGATAGTTATCTCCGTTGATAACAGCTAAATCTTGATTTAGATTATACATAAAAAAAATCAAATGTCAAGAAAAGGTCCGATTTTTCCTGTTAAACGTATTCTTCACATCCACATCCCCGGATAGAAAATCCAATTTCCTATTGTTTTCGCATATTTACATATGTTAAAATAGAGTAATGAACTCTATACGGACACGGTATTTGAGTTTTGGTAATCAGAAGTTATGCATTGGAGGTTATCATGAAACAGATACGATTAAAAGCCATGGCCAAGATTAATCTGGGCCTGGACGTGGTCAGAAAGAGAGACGATGGTTATCATGAGGTCCGGATGATTATGCAGACGGTAAATCTTTATGATAAACTGTTTATTTCTGTGAGCAGGGAACCGGGAATACGTTTGAAAACAAATCTGAATTTTCTGCCGGTTAATGAGAATAATCTGATTTATAAAGCAGCAAAGCTGTTGATAGATGAATTTGAGATAAAAGAAGGTGTTGATATCCAGCTTCAGAAATTTATTCCTGTGGCGGCAGGTATGGCAGGAGGCAGTACGGATGCTGCTTCTACATTGATTGGCATGAATCAGCTGTTAGATCTGGGGCTTTCCCGAAGACAGCTGATGGAACGCGGTGTGAAGCTGGGTGCTGATGTACCTTATTGTGTGACGGGTGGAACTGCTTTATCGGAAGGAATCGGCGAAATCCTTACAAGGCTGCCTGATGTGCCAAGGGGATATGTGCTGGTTGCGAAGCCGGGAGTCAGTGTTTCTACGAAGTTTGTTTATACAAACCTGAAACTGGATCAGCTGGAAAAACATCCGGATATTGACGCACAGATGGAAGCCATCCGCAGACAGGATTTTGTTCAGATGGCAGAATTGATGGGAAATGTTCTGGAGACGGTGACGATTCCCGAATATCCCATTATTCAGGAAATCAAGGACTTTATGATGCAGTATGGTGCAGTGAATGCCATGATGAGCGGCAGCGGTCCTACGGTTTTCGGATTGTACACCAATCAGATACAGGCACAGAAAGCGTGCGAAAGTTTGAGAGATGCCGGATTGGCTAAAATGGTATTTCTGACCACATTCATAGGACAGAATCCATATGTATAAATAGATACGCAAAAGTAAGGGGATGAAACTATGGTAGAAGATTTACAGCTCGTTATAGCCGATAATATTCCGCTGAGGGATGCAGTGTTTGAGACTTTAAGAGAGGCGATTTTAAAAGGTGTGTTATCTCCGGGACAGCATCTGATGGAGATGCAGCTGGCATATCAGCTGGGTGTGAGCCGTACGCCCGTCCGGGAAGCGATACGTATGCTGGAGCTGGAAGGACTGGTTAATATGATTCCCAGGAAAGGAGCCCGCGTTGCGGCAATCTCAGAGAAAAGTCTGTGTGATGTGCTGGAAGTACGCCGTGCTCTTGAGGAATTAAGTGTCCGTCTGGCATGTACACGTATGGAACGTGATGATCTGGAAAAGCTGGACTCCATTAATCAGCAGTTTATCCGCGCCTGCCAGGGTGATGATGTGGTTCAGATTGCGCGTATTGATGAAAGCTTTCATGCAGTTATTTATGAGGCGGCTGATAATGCAAAGCTTCTGCAGCTGCTGAATCAGATGCAGAACCAGATGTACCGCTATCGGATTGAATATATTAAATTAAAAGAACGCAGACAGATTCTGGTAGAAGAACATAAAAAGATCATACATTCCCTGGCAAGGAGAGATGCGGATGCAGCAGCGGAAGCAATAAATACCCATATTGCACATCAGGAACAGTATGTGATGTCGGTGATTCAGGGTAATAAGTAGGCAATGATTGGTGCAGAGGAATGCGACGCAAAGAGGCAGTGATACGAAGTCCTTCCGGGAACTGAAAATGTTCCCTGCAGGACTTGCATCACTGCCTCTTCGCTGGATTCCTGCGAGCCATACGTTATCGGCGGGGAGGGAACGCCCGATGTTACTGGAGGAGGTTTTCCAGGAGGTCGGCGATGCGGAGGCGGAGAGTGATGCCCTGGGTGAGGGTGTTGTAGTCTTCTTCGGTGAGGGTTTGCTGTAATTTGCTTTGGGCTTCTTCCGGGAAGGCGGCGGTGGTTTCATCGGTGAAACAGAGGGAAGGGTAGAGAACACACCACCAGTTGTGTCCCTGGCCGTTGCCCAGTGTTACCAGCAGAGTACGGTAGTTTCCCGGGGGAAAGGTGAGGTTTCCGTAGGTTCGCGTGGGGAAGCTGCTTTTTGTGAAGCGGACAGTGCAGCCGGTAGAGGATGTCTGCCCGGTTTGTGCCAGTTCATTCAGAATCCGGTTGGATTGTTCCTGAATGAAAGCAAGGTGTTTCTGAATCCATTCTGTTGAGCAGTCTATATTATCACATCTGGAAAGGTAAGGTTCCAGCACTTCGCACAGGCGGGATTTGAAGATCAGCTTCAATTCCTGATCTTCTTCGCTGTCGCTGTTGGCTATAACACGGAGACGCAGGACGGAATCGGAGATGGAATCTGCCCGGGCGTAGACGGCATTGGCCTGAATCAGGGCGGCATGGACCAGAAGCATGAGTAAAAATGCGGTAAACAGTGCAGCTGTTTTGAGAGATTTGTTTCTGTTTTTCTGATTTCTATGATAAGTCATGAGATATCCTCCTTGTAAGGGCTGTTGTTAATGATCAATTGCAGGCTGTTTGTATGTACGAACGAAGCGAAAACAGAAGGCGGAGCCTTCCGGGATGCTGTCCGGCTTACAGCTGTTACCTGTTCTATAACCGGATTATTGACAGAAAATCAGGAACTTAATCTGCTGTTTTCTGTTGGGGTTGATTGGTCAGGAAAACGGCGAAAATCCCACAGATCTGACCGGAATACAGTGCGCAAGCAGGGCTGTCATCAATAAAACAGGGCTGCAACGGATACTTTCTTGAAAAAGCGGGGAGAATTTTCTAAAGTGAGTGTGAGAGGAAAGGAGTGATCATTCATGAATTTCGGAGCGCAGATTAAAAAAATGAGGAAAGAGCGGAAACTGACGCAGGAACAGATGGCGAAAGAACTGGGAGTGTCCCGGCAGGCTGTTTCCAACTGGGAAAATGACCGGAATCTTCCCGATATTGAGATGCTGATTCTGATTTCGAGGGTGTTTCATATTTCTCTTGACAACTTATTTTAGGAGGAATCGATATGAACAAAATTGACAGTAATAACGAAACAGATTTTCTGACGGGAAATAATATGACAGAAAAACTGATCAGGGACGGGAAGGAAAGCCGCAGGGCAAGATGGAATCTGCTCAGTGTATCCGTCGGCGCTGTGCTGCTGCTCATGGGAGTGATCTGTGTTCTGATGAAAGCGCTGACCGGTACTGATATTGATGAAAACGGCCTGCTGCAGGAGAATTTTTTTCTGCTTCCCGCAGCGCTGCTCTTTTTCTTCGGAGGTTTTATAACGTTTCTTGTAACAGGAATTCACAATGTCATAGAATGGGGCATCAGCAAAGGCAGTACTGACCGGCCTTGCGGACATTGCCGCAACTGTAATGTGGGCGAAAAGAAAAAACAGTCCGGAAGAAACGTAAAAAATGAGTAACTGGAGTCCACCGTTATCGATCCACAGCATTGAAAAAACCAGCAGGGCGCCCATGAGACAGGTCCTGACAGCGGCATTTTCAAGCCGCAGAAGGACTTCGTCCCATGGACGCCCTGCGTCCGTTTGAACATTAACTGTCCGATTATTGATTCTTCTTTTTCAGATTACGTATTTTTTTCAGTACTTTTTTGGCCATGGGCATTGCATTTTCAATGAAACGGTATGCCAGAGGACGGAATACATAGCGGTATTCGCCGACAAATTCGGTAAACTCCGCATTAAAGCCGCTCTTGAAACGGTATAGTCCGTAGAGGTGATTGTCTTCACTTCTGTCACCGGATATTCCGCGGAAGTCGTAAATGCGGCATTTTTCTTCAACTGCCCAGCGGATCATCTCCCACTGGAGCAGGTAGTTGGGCATCAGGTTACGGTGACTGTTGGAGGAAGCACCGTACATGTACCATACCTTGTCATAAACATGGCAGGCAATGGTGCCGGCGATGGGTTCTCCTTCTGCACTGTATGCCATATACAGGCGGCACATGTCACCAAGATTGTCAAGCATGTCGGCAAAATACTGGGCGGGGCGGATCATGAACTGATCTCTGGCGCCGGTTTCCACCATGATTCTGTGGAAATCGGGAACTGCCTCTTTACCGCAGATTTTGACAACTACGCCTTTTTTCTTTGCCAGACGGATGTTGTAGCGGGTCTTGGGCTTGAACATGGCCATGACTTCATCTTCGTTTTTGCCTTCAATGTGCAGCATCATAACGTACTGGGGCTGGATATTTTCAAAATTAAGTGCTTTGGGAGCCAGGATGAATCCCAGATCTTCCATATGTTTCATGAATGTGGTTTCTGCAAATGTAACGTCGGGATCCAGTTTCAGTACATAGGAACGGAACTGCTTGGCCAGATCTTTGGCACCTTTCAAAATTTCGCTGAGGGTTTCTTTATCATTAATATCACAAACAGGGCCGCGGGCTGCATACATTAATGTATACGGTGTGGCAGGAATTCTGCGGATCAGAACAGACATGGCACCACGGATGCTGCCATCGTCATTTCTTACAATGATGGCACGGAAAGTCCAGTAAGGCTTCTGTTTGCTCCATGCATAGGTCTGAAGCAGTTCTCCCTTGGGGTGATGTGTTACAAATTCCTCAAATTCCTCATGATTTTCGGGACCTATAATTTCGTACATAATCATTACTCCTTTACAATGTCTTTTGAAATAGAAGGATGTATAAACAGCGGATTGACATTAAATTGTACAATGTCACCTTCGGCAAAAGGGGTGTCGGTCAGATCGATCATGACGTGTGCAACGCCGCTTCGCCCAACGTAGGGTACGCGGGCTTTTTTGCCTGTATGTTTGCCGGTTACCAGAACAGTTTTCTGATAACGTTTTTTTAACAGCCTGACAGCGATCAGATGAATGATGCCGTGAACCAGAGGTTCGGGATTGTCTGCATAACCCAGCATAATGCCGTCGCCGTGGCCGGCACGGATCAGTCCCAGACGGGAATCACGTTTTAAAACTGCGCAGGCCTGATAACCTACGGTACTGCCTTTGGGAAGTTCGGTCACCAGACAGATGGGCGCTTCCAGCCAGACGGAATTCTTCAGGTGTGCTCCTCCGCGGGCACATTTGCCAAGGATGGCGGAACCGCATCTTACCGCATCCAGTCCCAGATTGCCCAGGGACATGGTGGCGGCGGAATTGCAGATATGGCGGATGCCGGGATCAATCCCCTGCTTCTTCAGGGACTCTGTCGCAGTAAGAAAACGTTCAAGCTGTTTTCGAACTTCCTTTTCATAGCCTGCAGGTTTGCCGTTCAGATGGCTGTAGCAGCCTTCAATTTTCAGAAAAGAAGGCAATGCTGAAAGATCCGGCAGCTGATTCCAGAGAAAACCATACCGGCCCATACCTGTTTCGATGGCCAGATGGACGCGGGGAGTCAGCCCTGTTTTTTCCGACAGTGTTTTCAAAAGAATTGCCTGTTTCATACTGCCCAGCATAAAAATAATATCATTCTGCAGAAGCCGGGCGGCCTCCTCCTTCTCCAGAGAAGGAGACATAAGCAGAATATCCTCCGTACAGCCCAATTCCCGCAGAGTAAGTGCTTCATTGGCATTGGTTACGGCATAAAAATCAATATTGAGATCTTTCAGAATGCTGTATTCCCGTTCAAGTCCCATGCCGTAGCCGTTCTCTTTTATGACGGCAATCAGGCGGGCTTTTCCGATGGTTTCGCGGATGACCTGTACATTATGGGCAATGGCGGATGCATTGATCTTCATAACGGTCTGCTTCTGAAAAACAAGATTTCCATCAGTGTTCATGTGTCTGTATCCTGACTTTCTTATGTTTTATAACAGTGTGCCCTCCGGGTCCGCGTGCCCTTTTGGGTCCGCGTAAATGCCCTGAGGACTGTTTATCAAGTACGCTCTTTGATTATATAGGCTCTTTTCCACTTTTGCAAGGTTTTGGAGGTGTCTTTTTTCGGGTTTGCCAGGATAACTGGGGACGGAAAAAATACTTTTCCCGGAAAATAGCATTTTATAGAAGGTTTGCGGCATAATAGTGCTTGAATTATATGATGATTATGTGTAAAATGAGAGAGATTAAGGCAGTTCAGCATCCGCTGAACTGTTTTAATAATCCGGCAGACATACAGTATACGGATACAGTGGTTCCGGTAAGGAGTACGTTCTGCCCAATGGCTGCATAAATTCGGTAAGGAGGATTTGAAAATGGCTAAGACGAGTGTTGCTGTGATTTTTGGCGGCTGTTCATCGGAGCACGAGGTTTCCTGTGTTTCCGTGCAGACCATTATCCGTGCAATGGATAAAGATAAATATGATATAGTAATGATTGGCATTACAAAGGATGGACGGTGGCTGAAAGCTGATTCTGTGGAAGATATTGCTTCAGGTGCCTGGTGTGAAAGCAGAGTAAAAGCCATGATTCTGCCGGACCGGTCAGTTCATGGTGTGATGCTCCAGAAAGAGGGAGAGGTTCCTTCTTTTGTGAGAGTGGATGTGGCTTTCCCGGTTCTTCACGGGCTGAACGGTGAAGATGGTACGATTCAGGGACTTTTTGAACTGGCAGGTATCCCCTATGTGGGATGTGGTGTTCTGGCAAGTGCATCATCCATGGATAAGTTCTGTACAAAGATCATTGCTGCGACCACAGGTGTACGTCAGGCGGCCTACACCCCGGTGCTGGGTGAAGATCTGGCAGCAGATCCGGAAGCGGTTCTTGACAGGATTGAAGCGGAACGTACGTATCCGGTATTTGTAAAGCCGTCACGTGCAGGTTCCTCTCAGGGCGTTTCCAAGGCACATGACAGAAAGGAACTGAAAGATGCGCTTCTTCTGGCGGCCGGACATGACCGCAAGATTCTGGTGGAGGAGACGATTAAAGGCCGTGAGATCGAGTGTGCTGTGCTGGGAGCTTATGATCCGAAGGCCAGCGGAGTGGGAGAGATTGTTGCAGGCGATGTATTTTACAGCTATGAAGCAAAGTACAGCAATCCCGAGTCACAGACTGTTATCGATCCGGAATTGCCTGAAGAAACAGTTGAAACAGTGCGGAATTACGCAGTTGCCATTTTCAGGGCACTGGACTGTTTCGGATTGTCCAGAGTAGACTTTTTTGTCTGCGGGGACGGTACAGTTGTATTTAATGAGATCAATACGCTGCCCGGATTTACGGCAATCAGCATGTATCCCATGCTCTGGAGCGCGAGAGGCATTGAAAAAGAAGAACTGGTTGACCGTCTGATAGCCATGGCGGCGCAGCGGTAGAATCGTAAAACGGATACTTACCAATATGGAAAATGTAATAAGATGAAAAGAGATGTATTATTAAATATAAAAGGCAGACATAAAGAACGGGGAGCTGACTGGGAAGGACTCGAAGTGATGACCACAGGTACACTTTATGAAAAAAACGGTTCTCTGTACCTGATTTACGATGAGGTTATGGGGGAAGACGAGAATGATGTCAGCCATAACCGGATTAAGATCGATCAGGATCCGCTGGTGGTTACCATGACAAAGAGCGGAGCAGTGGTGAGCATTATGTCATTTGCAGAAAATTCAAAGGAGAAATCCAGCTATGAAACACCTTTCGGGAGTTTTACTCTGGAAATCGATACCAGGGAGATCTGTTTTGAAAAACGGGAAGATTATATGAAGCTTCAGATCAGATATGATCTGGAGATGAATTATGAATATCTTTCTGAAAGCGATATCTGTATTGAAGCAAAATTCTGTGAATAAAAACAAAAAGGGGGCTGTCGCATTAACCTAATTAAAAACAGTTAATGCGCAGCCTCTTTTGCGTAAATCTGTTTTCGTTTTTATTAAAATATTGAGGTATTTCATAAAAAAGGAGTATTTTAACAAAGCTCATGGTTTCATGAACTTTTTCACTGATGTTCTGTTTTAAAATGTCAAAATCATGAGCTTTTTTTCAGGTCATACAGATGGGTGCCGGTCCGCTCTCCCTGGATTTTATGGTGCAGCTTGTTCATG
>JAXDZY010000015.1:0-5211 GCA_034086685.1 Lachnospiraceae bacterium | reverse complement strand
TGCGGTTTCTCCAACCTCTCCGGTGTAATCTTCCGGTTGAGAGATGATTTCCAAAACCTGCTCAGCTGCTTCTACATGAAGCACTGCTTCACCTGACATCACACTGTTTCCTTCTCCATCTGTCACTACACAGCGGTATTTTTGACCATCCCTGGCCTCTGTAATCGGCACTGTTAAAGTATTCGTTTTATTACCGGTCAGACCGGAGGTCTTCCAGACTGATGAACCCACATTCTGATACTGCCACTGGTAACTCAGCACTTCACCGGCAGCTGTAATCGTAAATTCCGCATTTTTTCCAACTTCGCCGGTGTAATCCTCCGGCTGAGCCAGGATCTGCAATTCTTCTGCTTCTACCTGCGTGAAATCAATACTTCGCATGATTGTGTTGTTTTCCGTGAAGAATTCTTCCTGATCCGCAGTTACAACAGCCGTAAATGTTCCGGAGGAATACCCCGAATCTGTCAGGTCAATGCTGACGATCTGACTCTGCCCGCTTTCCAGAGTTTCAATTGTGATGGTGAAAATCGGTTCCTCGCTGCTGTCCGGGGCATACACATTCAGGATTCCGGCACCTGCCCCTGCTCCGGTATTTTCAACTCTGCAGGTCAGAATCCGGCTGTTTCCTGCCTCGATCAATTCTTCACTCAGCTGGAGATCACAGTAGCCAATTCCCAGATCCTTTGTGTTGTCCGATTCATCCTGGTCACTGCTTCCATCTGCGTTCTCGATTTTCACCGTATATACACCATAGCTCAGATCGTCAGCCAGGGGAAGTTCGATGCTGAAGCCGGTTTCCGCTGACGGAGCCAGATTGACTCCCGTTTCCTGACTCAGTATCTCTGCACCGTTTTCATCCATTACTCTGACAGTCACGGCATCCACCTGACAGTCACCGTTGTTGCGTACTTCCAATGTAACAGGCAGATTTCCTCCTTTTACCACATCATTCTGTTCATAAACCGCAGATAAAAGGCTCAGGTTATTGGTAGTTTCCAGTTTTTTCCATACCAGGTCGCACTCATCCACCACATCATCCTCTGTAATCGTCACATTTTTCAATAAACCGGTGCAGTATGTAATGCCGTTTAAGGATGCAATACCCAGATTCTCAAGATAATTCTCCTGGTCTGTAATCCGAATCGGCTCGGACCATGACCCCTGCGCTTCATCATATATAACTTTATACAGGTTGGAGCTCTGTTCCGTTGTTGCAGCATAATACAGGATATTTCCATCAATACTGTACGTACTGTTTAAATCCTCCACGAGACTTTCCATGGGATATGTAACCGCGGAACCATCCGCAGTAACCGCCAGAGTACCATTTTCCACATAAACCAGAGATTCAGAACCGGTATCCGCCATGGCTGCAAAGGAAGGCGCAGCGATGGTTCCTACTGCAATCTTCCTGCTGCTTCCATCCAGTCTGCAGGCAGATAAGGTAATGTCATCCGCAGTTCCCAAGTCATTATCTCCGTCTGTACTGTAAGCAATATAAGAAGTTCCATTCATTCTGCCCAGAGCAATGCCAGTCACGGCATTCAGGCCTGTCAGCAGGTCTTTCGGTTCTGTCCATGCGCCGTCCATGTACTGGCTGTAACGGAGCATGTTTGTACTGTTCTGTCCGTAGATTTCAAAATCGGGATTAGCAACCCATACAACTGTCGGAATTCCATTCAGAACCCCTATTTCAGCCGAATGCTCATAAAGCGTATCGTCATCAGAAAGAACGGTCAGTTCCTCAAAAGTTCCCGCTTCTGCATCATAACGGCTCACACAAACCTGAAGTGAAGAAGCGTATTCCTCCATATCGGCAGACCATTCATCTGCATATGCATGATTTGACTGCAGACAGGTCAGGTAGATTCTTTCTTCGCCTCCGTATATCCGCGCAAAGCCGGAGGAAATGCCCTCTGCGCCAAGCCCTTCCGGTGATGACCATGAGCTGTTGTCGGAATCAAAAACAGAATAGCTGACCCTGGACTGGTTAAAGTCATTCTGTGATGTGTCCGCACAGTTAAATGCCAGAATCATATGCTCCCCATCTGATGCCAGTACCGGTGAACTGTTGCGGTAGGTTCCGGATAATAGAGCGGCGAAATCACTGGTTTCAATACTTCTTGCTTTTCCGGAACCGGAATTCCACGAAGACTCTCCTGACAGATAGCCGATATCCGACAGTTCATACTGATCCATGCTGTACAACACCTGAGCCTGATTTTCCTCTTCAACAGTTACTCCTTCTGAAAGACTCCTTGCTACACCGGTTCTGGAGTACAAATGCCAGGTATTATATGCAAAAGTATGCTTTTTTTCCCACAGAGCAAAATAAAGCTTTGCCCCCAGTTCACCGGTCAGATCAATGGAATTGCACTTGAAACTTCCATTTGTACCAATCAGGGCAAACTCAAAATCAATCTTTCCGCTTCCGTAACCTCCCGCAGCTACCACGGATTTCACTCCGACTCCGCCGAATACTTCCATTCCGATACTCGGAGAGAATTTCAGATTTCCTGAAAAAACAGATTTGCTGAAATCATATGCAATGCTTCCTTCCAGCTTCCCGGATGCTTCGCCCTTGATCTGGACGGTAATCGGTACTGCATAGGCAACAAACTGAAAATCTTTTTTAGCACTCCCTTCAAGCAGAAAATATACAGTACCGGAAGCTTTTGTTATACCATTTTCATTCCAGTCACCTTCCAGAAAACCGCAAAAACTCAGGCTGGCATCCATATCCAGAGGGAACGTGCTTTTCCCTTTATTTTTAAGCAACTTTTTCAGATCATCCCTCACTGTTTTGGAATTCACGTTCATATTAGCAGCCTGTATTGCCTGCTTCAGTGTTTTTTTTGCATCTTGGTATTGCTCCGACGCGCTCTTTATACCATCCTTATTCCAGATTTCAATATTAATTCCGCCGTATATTTTTCCATCGGAAACATAGAGTTCAACAGGAATATCATCCGGCAGCTTCATATTTACTGTCGTACCGCCCACAAAAGGAACATCACTGGAAACAGCAAACGAGATACTGTCACTTAATTTAAAGTATGTATCTTTTACTGCCGAATTATCGGTAAAAGACAGATTGATCTTTGTTTTGACAACGGAACCGTCTGTTCCCATAACATATACGGCAACATTACCGCCTTCAGAAAACTGGCTGATTGCCAGGTTATTGAAATTTCCGTTCGTACTTGATGCGATTTTGGAATTTCCCTGATATAAAGCATATTCTTTTGCTTTCGAAGAATCACACGCCTTACATAGTAGACTGAATTTACCGTTATCCAACTGATTGGAGTTGGAATTTGTAAGGCTGAGTCTTTTTGTCCCAGACAAGAGATTTACGTTAAATAAACCTCCTTTGTAACGGGCGCTTTTCAGCTTGCAGTCGGATTCTTTTTCTGAATATAAAGTAATGTATTCATATCCATCTGCACTTTTTTCGTAATCTTCATCTGCATTGGAATAATCTTTATATCCATCGCAGGTAACAGTAATCTCAGGCTGTTCCACGGTAAAACTCGAAAAAACTGCTGCTCCGGAATTATTGGTCACAAATTCAAGACCATCAAATGTTACAGATGCACCGGGAATTGCTTTTCCTGATGAATCCACGACATAAATGATATAATCATCAGAATCAGCTGTTAGACTGGTAAAACCGCCTGGCCCAACGGCAAATACGGATACAAGATCAAATCCTGCATAGCCTCCCTTATTGTCCAAACCAACAATCTTAACAGATTTTACAGGTTTTTCAATGTCTTTTAATGAAATACCCGTTATCTGAGTTTCTTTTGTTTCCGTTACAGTTGCCACCTTAATTTCAGTGTCATCAGAGGTGATGACATAAATATCTGCACTGGCATTATCCGCACCAGTAGTCCTAATAAATAGCACAGCTGTGTCATTCGGTACAATATTCGAACTAAAGCCCAGAGTAATATACGAGTCTTTTGGAATAGCAACAAATGTAGAATTTTTTGATGATCCTAGCAGAACTTCATCTAAATCTACCATTCCATCACCATTCGCCGGACAAATGCCTCCGAAAAAACTATCATATTTTGAAGAGGATGGTTTTACATATAGAGCATCCTCTATCCGATCAGGTTCATAATAATACCCTGCATTTCCATAAAAAAATTCCGCGCTATTCAGAATATCATTTCCGGTATCAATTGTTATTTGATTCCATTGATCCTCATTTCCAGAATACATTATGTACTCAATGTTAGAACATGATGAAAATGCATCTTTTTGAATTTCAACAACTGCTACAGGAACAGAGACTACGGATACATAGGAACAGCTTTTAAAAGCACTTGCCCCAATTGTCTTCAATTTTAAAGGTAATTGTATTGAAGAAAGACTATCACAATTATAAAATGAATACTCTTCTATTGATACTATCGCATTTGAAAAAACAATATCTGCCAGCTTTTTACATTCATAAAATGCATATGCGCCCACCCGGAGGACACTATCAGAAAGGGTGACCGTTCTTAGAGCGCTGGCAGAATAAAAAGCATAATTTCCAATTCCGGTAACCATGTCACCGATTATTACATGTTCAATTTGACTGATTTGACTGTACCAGGGAACTTCATTTTGAGATGCATAATCAGGAATTTCTCCAGTACCACTGATAGTCAGGGTACCAGCATCATCCAACACCCAAGTCAGGTTATCACCACAGTCACCGCTGGCGACTATAGCAGCAGCCGCAGACCCGTCCGTTAGAACGTCCGGGGTGTTATTTTCATCCACTAATGAAATCTCCGATTTATTTCCCTCGGATAAATCAATATTTTCTGTATCCTGTTTTTCCGAAATCTCAATCTCTGTCTGTTCTGCAACTGTTTCAGAAACAGCATCGTCAGCTGAAACCTCAGTTTCAACCTTATCCACCTCTGCTGCCAATGCATTCAAAGAAACCTGACTTATGCACATAGCCAGAACCAACAGAAAAGATATGTATTCTATGATTTTTTTCCTGCGTTTTTGTTTCATCTTTTTTCTCCAATGGACTTCTAACTCAAACACTCCATAACTCTTTATTACACCACTTTACAACTTTTTGAATAAAAAATATCGTACAGGGACTTTCTGATGTATAATAAGCTTGCTACAACTATTACAAAGGAAAGTGACCCTGTACGACAAACTCATTATACAACGAAAAGAACCTGATTGGTA
>JAXDZY010000119.1:0-5054 GCA_034086685.1 Lachnospiraceae bacterium | reverse complement strand
CTGCTTAGCTCCTATGGCTAAGGCTCTGAATGACTACGCTCCCATCCAGTCTGGTATCATGGCTACTATCCATGCTTACACAGGCGATCAGATGGTACTGGACGGACCTCACAGAAAAGGCGATTTAAGAAGAGCTCGTGCAGCTGCTGTTAATATCGTTCCCAACTCTACAGGCGCTGCTAAGGCAATCGGCCTTGTAATTCCCGAACTGAACGGCAAATTAATCGGTTCCGCTCAGCGTGTACCGGTTCCCACAGGTTCCACAACTATCCTGACAGCTGTTGTTAAGGGCGAAAACGTAACAAAAGAAGGCATCAATGCAGCCATGAAGGCAGCTTCTTCCGCTTCTTTCGGTTACACAGAAGAACAGCTGGTATCTTCTGATATCGTTGGTATCACATATGGTTCTTTATTCGATGCTACTCAGACTATGGTAGCTGAAATCGGCGATGGCTTATACGAAGTTCAGGTTGTTTCATGGTATGACAACGAAAACTCTTACACAAGCCAGATGGTAAGAACAATCAAATACTTCGCTGAATTAGCATAATTCCAGACGAAAAGTGTGCCGCCAGGCATACCATAAGGATGCTTGACAGCATAACCTGACATTAAGCTGCATAACAGCGGCACGGAAGGTGTTTCCGACGGACAGGCTTCCGCCGGGAACACCTTTTTGTGATTTACAGGTAACTGTCCGTCAGATCATGACGGGGTGTTTATCAGGGCACTTCGGAAAAAGTCATGAACGTCTGCCGGATTGATTGAAACAGGTCAGTTCCTGCTGAACTGATGTATTATAGTTCATAAATTATATGAGGTGAATCCGATGTTAAACAAAAAAAGTGTTGATGATATCAATGTAAAAGGTAAAAGAGTTCTTTGCCGCTGCGATTTCAATGTACCGTTACAGAATGGTGTGATCACAGACGAAAACCGTCTCGTTGCTGCTCTGCCCACAATCAAGAAACTGGTTGCTGACGGCGGCAAGGTAATCCTCTGCTCCCATCTGGGCAAACCGAAAGGTGAACCGAAGCCTGAACTGTCTCTGGCTCCCGTTGCCGTACGTTTATCCGAACTTCTGGGTCAGGAAGTTAAATTTGCTGCAGATGACTGCGTAGTAGGCGACAATGCAAAGGCAGCAGTAGAAGCTATGAAGGATGGCGATATCGTTCTGCTTCAGAATACACGTTACAGAGCGGAAGAAACAAAGAACGGTGAAGCATTCAGCAAAGATCTGGCTTCTCTGGCAGATGTATTCGTTAATGATGCATTCGGTACCGCTCACAGAGCACACTGCTCAACAGTTGGTGTTACTCAGTTTGTAGATACCTGTGCAGTAGGTTATCTGATGCAGAAAGAAATCGATTTCCTGGGCAATGCAGTGAACAACCCTGCAAGACCTTTCGTTGCAATCCTCGGCGGTTCCAAGGTTTCTTCCAAGATTTCCGTTATCAACAACCTGCTTGAAAAGGTTGATACGCTGATTATCGGCGGCGGTATGTCCTATACTTTCGCAAAAGCTCAGGGTCAGGAAATCGGTAAATCTCTGGTAGAAGATGATTATCTTGATTATGCAAAGGAAATGATCGCAAAGGCTGAAGCAAAAGGCGTTAAGTTCCTTCTTCCTGTAGATACTGTAGTAGCAAAGGAATTCAACAATGATGCTCCTTCAAGAGTAGTAGAAGGCAGTATGGAACCCGATGAAATGGGTCTCGATATCGGTCCCAAAACCCGTGAACTGTACAAAGCTGCTCTGGCTGATGCCAAGACTGTAGTATGGAACGGACCCATGGGTGTATTCGAAATGCCCAATTTTGCGAAAGGTACCGTTGCTGTAGCTGAAGCTCTGGCTGAAATCGATGCAACCACCATCATCGGCGGTGGTGATTCTGCAGCAGCTGTTAACACACTTGGATTTGGTGACAAGATGACTCACATTTCCACAGGCGGCGGCGCTTCTCTGGAATTCCTGGAAGGCAAGGAACTGCCCGGTGTAGCAGCAATCAACGATAAATAAGTATTGTACGATTCAGATAATTCACATGCGGCAGGGGCTTTCTTCTGCTGCATATCATATGTGCGGGCGGCCCTGCGGCCCGCATAAATTTTAGAAAAGGAAGTATGAATTATGCGTAAGAAAATTATTGCCGGCAACTGGAAGATGAACATGACTCCCAGCCAGGCCGTAGCACTGGTCAATGAATTAAAACCCCTGGTAGCAAATGATGACGTTGATGTAGTATTCTGTGTACCTGCTATTGACATTATTCCTGCTATGGAAGCTGCAAAAGGCTCCAATATTCAGATTGGTGCAGAGAATATGTATTTTGAAGAAAAAGGTGCATACACCGGTGAAATCTCTCCCGAGATGCTGACAGATGCAGGCGTTAAGTATGTTATCATCGGTCATTCTGAAAGAAGAGAATACTTTGCTGAAACAGATGAGACTGTTAATAAAAAAGTATTAAAAGCTTTTGAACACGGCATCACACCCATTGTTTGCTGCGGAGAAACTCTGACTCAGAGAGAACAGGGCATCACAATTGACTGGATCCGCCAGCAGATTAAGATCGCGTTCCAGAATGTTACAGCTGAACAGGCTGCATCAGCTGTTATTGCATACGAACCCATCTGGGCAATCGGTACCGGTAAGGTTGCAACTTCTGAACAGGCACAGGAAGTATGTGCAGCAATCAGAACATGCATCGCTGAGGTATATGATGAAGCAACAGCAGCAGCGATCCGCATTCAGTACGGCGGAAGTGTATCTGCAGCAAGCGCACCTGAATTATTTGCCATGGCAGATATTGATGGCGGTCTTGTAGGCGGCGCATCTCTGAAACCTGATTTCGGCAAGATCGTTAATTACAATAAATAATCAGGGGCGGTTAAGAATGAGCAAAAAACCTGTAGTATTATTAATTTTAGATGGTTATGGTCTGAATGATAAAGAAGATGCCAATGCGGTAGCAGAGGCTAAAACACCTGTTATGGATGAACTGATGGCTACCTGTCCTTTTCAGAAAGGGTATGCAAGCGGTCTGGCAGTAGGTCTGCCGGATGGTCAGATGGGCAACTCAGAGGTTGGACATCTGAATATGGGTGCCGGACGAATCGTTTATCAGGAACTGACCAGAATTACAAAAGAAATCGAAGACGGCGTATTCTTTGAGAATGAAGCCTTTATGAAAGCAGTGGAAAACTGCAAGAAGAACGATTCTGCTCTCCATATGTGGGGTCTGCTTTCCGACGGCGGTGTTCACAGCCACAATACCCATCTTTATGCACTGCTTGAAATGGCAAAACGTCAGGGTCTTTCCAAAGTATATGTACACTGCTTCCTGGATGGACGTGATACGCCTCCTGCATCCGGTAAAGATTATGTTGCCGAACTGGCAGAAAAGATGAAGGAAATCGGTGTAGGCGAGATTGCTACCGTTATGGGCAGATATTATGCAATGGACCGTGACAACCGCTGGGAAAGAGTAGTATTGGCTTACAATGCGCTGACAAAAGGTGAAGGCATACAGCAGACAGATGCGGTAGAAGGTGTTCAGGCATCTTACGATGATGGAAAGACAGATGAATTTGTCCTTCCTATGGTGATCATGAAAGATGGCGCTCCTACAGCAACTGTAAAAGACGGCGATTCTGTTATTTTCTTTAATTTCCGTCCCGACCGCGCAAGAGAAATCACCCGCGCATTCTGTGCAGATGAATTTGACGGTTTCGAAAGAGAGAAGAAACTGGATCTGACTTATGTATGCTTTACCGAATATGACGTGACAATCCCCAATAAGATTATTGCATTCAAGAAGGTACAGCTGACTAATACGTTTGGCGAATATCTGGCTGCACACGGCAAAACTCAGGCACGTATTGCTGAAACAGAGAAATACGCACATGTAACGTTCTTCTTCAACGGCGGTGTGGAAACACCCAACGAGGGCGAAGACCGTATTCTGGTAAAATCACCCAAGGTTGCAACTTATGATCTGCAGCCTGAGATGAGCGCTTATCAGGTATGCGATAAACTGACAGAAGCAATTACTTCTGACAAATATGATGTGATCATCTGCAACTTTGCGAATCCCGATATGGTTGGCCATACCGGCATTGAACCGGCTGCAGTGAAAGCAATAGAAACAGTAGATGAATGTGTAGGAAAAGCGGTTGCAGCACTGAAATCTGTAGATGGAACCATGTTCATCTGTGCAGATCACGGCAATGCAGAACAGCTGAGAGACTACACAACAGGCGCACCTCATACCGCCCATACCACAAATCCTGTACCGTTTATTCTGGTCAATGGACCGGAAGGCGCGGGACTGGCCGAAGGCGGATGTCTGGCAGATATTATCCCCACTCTGATCGATGTTATGGGTATGGAAAAACCTGCAGAAATGACAGGCAAATCCCTGCTGGTAAGATAATCCCTGTTTTCAAAACAACAGAATAGCCAAACTGGCTGAAATCCATCTGTATACGGCGTCAGCAATGTATGCAGGTGGATTTTTTGTATAACAGGAATTATATATAAAAAACATATTATTATGGTTATTTAAATTATTTCAAAAAATATGAAAAAAAACGGTTGACAAAAGATGATTCCGGTGGTATCCTTTAGAAGCTGTCAGCGAGGGAAACAAAAAATCCTGAAAAATGACAGAAAAAAATAAAAAAGCAGTTGACAAAAGTCAAAAAAACTGCTAAACTAGCTAAGTCGCTTGTGAGAGCGGCGACAGGAACCTTGATAACTGAACAACGTAAGAATAAAACCTTTAAAGAAATCTTCGAGAGAAGATGGATTTCCTGAAAATTCTTTGAAAACATTTAAAGAACAACAACCTAAAAGGTAAAAACGGAAAAGATAAGCCATAACGTTTATCTGACCGATTGAACTTTCTGATTGTCAATGAGACAGGCAAAAAACGAGTTTTTTGCCCACGGGCGTTCGCCCTATAGCTGGTCAGCCTGATGCATTGGTATGCAAGCATCCCACTGCACCATGCAGCCCATCTGCACGTCTCATTGCCGTCGCGAGTTATTTA
>JAXDZY010000114.1:0-2796 GCA_034086685.1 Lachnospiraceae bacterium | reverse complement strand
GTAAACGCACTATAATCAGTACTTTTTTAAATTATGCTGCCCAATCGGGCAGCATATAAATCAAAACGTTTTCCGGCAGTTATCCGGAAGTTTTTCTGACCATGGAAGCAGATCCTCACAAAAGCTGGTGTCATGATCCTCCATGTGCTTTGGAATCTCCGTCAGAAGATATTCAAAATAATCATATGGCTTTAAATTGTTGGCCTTCGCTGTTTCAGCAATGCTGTAAATAATCGCACTTGACTCTGCTCCGGCTATGGTATCGATCATGACCCAGTTCTTTTTTCCGATGCAGAATCCGCGTATGGACTGTTCAGCGAAGTTATTATCCATCGGTACTTCACCATCCTCCAGAAAAACGCGCAGATATTTTTCCTGATTCAGGGAATAGGAAAATCCTTCCGCGGTTTTTCCTTTGGGCGGGATCTTATTCCGGTTTTTCTTCAGCCACGCAAAGTAGGCATCCACCAGCGGCATGACTGTAAGCTGGCGATGCAGAAGACGTTCTTTTGGCTCCATATCTTTAAGCTTGCCCTCTTCCCTGTAGATGGCACGGATCATGTTCAGTGCAAGGTTGGCAATGGACAGTTTCCGGCTGGATTTCGGCAAAGCACGGACAGCTTCATCAAACCTCCGCCTGGCATGGGCCCAGCACCCTGCGATCTTCAGATCTTCCCGCTGGTTTTCAATGGTATGGTAAATCTGGTAACCGTCTGTGACGCAGATACCGCTGAACCCTTTCAGGAATTCCCTGGGATGGTTGGCTTTCCGGGTCGGCTGGTATTCATACAGGATGATCTGATTTCCACCGGACATCCCGCTGGTGCGGTAGACCCACATGTAATGGGTGCTGCCCTCTGTCCGGTTCTCCTTTGTTACCCGCACAGGCGTTTCGTCTGCCTGGAGCACATGATAATGATAGATATTCTGATGCAGGTAATCATACAGGATGGAAAGATATCTTTCAGCAACAAGGATAGTCCAGCGCGCCATCTGGGCACGGGTGATAGGAACCCCATACCTTTCAAATTCCTTCTCCTGACGGTACAGCGGTACAGCATTGACATATTTGGCATTGATCACAGCTGCTTCCAGAGAAGGTGATACCAGACTGTTCCGGAAAAGATATCCCGGATGGTCAGCCTTTTTGAAGTGGTCATCTTTTCTGGATTTATATACACCGACATGGTGTTCTTCGATCTCGACCTTCGCCGGGGTAAAACGGTATCTGCTGTAGACTTCATCCTCAAGCTGATACCATCCGTTTTCCCCAAATTCAGCAGTCAGTTCTTCCTCTGTCATCTTATGTTCAACCATTACGACAGGAAGGTCTTTGATATCTGCGGCTTTTTTGCCTTTCACTTTTTTCGGGGCACTTTTTGTACGTTCTTCTTCCGTTTCTTCCTGAGAAGCGACAGCCTCTGCCTCGTTAAAGAAAACGATCGTTCCATCAACCTCCATGAACGCGATCTGATTGTCGACCTCAGACTTTTCAGAAGATCTTCCAAAGCTGCGGCGGTTCAGTACCGCAACCTGTTCCAGAACGGTCTGAAGCTTTCGGTCGATCTCTTCCAGCTGGTTCTGCTGGAGAAGAAAGAGCTGGATGATCACTTCTTTATCAAGTGTATCGAGCTGTTCTTTTGTGTACTGTGCTGCCATAGCGGGACCTCCATCCTTTTGTAGATGGTCCTATTATAACACATCCGGAAGGAACAGGCGAATCCCGGGATTTCCGGAATCCGTCATTCTGCCTATGGATAACAAGCCCCCTGAAAGCATTTCAAAGCGGCTGTTCGGAAGATGTTTTCGGAAGGAACTGCCGGCAGTTCTCCCATAAGAAGCCGGAACAGAGGACTCAGAACCGCTTTTCTGCCCATCCTGTATCTGAAAACCTGCGATTTCAGATACAGGATTTCAGGCTGAAAAAATCTCTGTTTTGCACAATGTTCAGGCTGTGTATTCCGGAGGGGGAGATGGACGGACCGCTTTTTTCGGATTGGTAGTAAGTCCTTCCATAAGCCATCGGAACTGCTGCTGGGTCAGGTTTCTGACTTCTGCCTCAGACCGCGGCCACTGGAAATTTCCATCCTGAAGCCTTTTATACAAAAGTAGCCAGCCGTCCTTTTCCCAGACAAGCCCCTTGATCCGGTCTGTTCTTCTTCCACAGAACAGATACAGGGTATCCGGAAGATAAGGGGAAGCCCCAAGCCTGTCTTCAATTAAAAGGGCAAGCTTATCAATTCCGGAACGCAGATCCGTGTATCCGGTCACGATATAGACCGCTTTAAAACAAACCGCATCATTCAGCATGAGACAGGACCTTTATGACCATTGCCAGCAGTTCCGGTGATGTCTGGTCTGTGACATGGACCACCGCCTGGTTTAAAGTAATGTCAATGCCTGACGCAAAAGATTCTGTCTGCATTTCTCCGGACAGCAGACAGGTGGAAACAGGGACAACAGCCTGTTCTGTCTCCGTTTGAACCGCATCCAGACATGCTTTCCGGACACGATTTAACCGATAGTAATAAGCATCTTTGGTGATGCCATATTCCCTGCACCAGTCAGTGATCTTCATGCCATGAGGACGTGCATTACACTCACGAACCATTTCTGCCCACTGCTGCAGACGAATTCGTTGGGTGGCAAGATGTGTTTCTGTAGCCATTTGTGATGAGCCTCCTTATAAACAAGTGTAAAAAATCGTACACGAATAATTACACTCAATGGAATTGATTGGCTTCATTATAACAAATGGATGACTGGGTGGCTATTCACTTGCTATGGTGCGTTTAC
>JAXDZY010000064.1:0-14583 GCA_034086685.1 Lachnospiraceae bacterium | reverse complement strand
TCAGGTGCAAAAAAGGAACAAACGCAAAAACACCTCAGCAGGAATTTTACAATGTCCGATAAGGACCGCATTCCTGCTGAGGTGTTTATTTTGTTTAAACTTGAGGGGCTGAAAACGGCATTATCCGACAGCCCCTTTTTTTACGAATGAAGTTCTTTTACCCGGAACCAGTAAGTATACAGGGAGCGAAAGCCCAGAGATTCATACAGATGTTTTGCCCAGGTATTGCCCTGTACAACCTGCAGATAGGCATGTTGTGCATTTTTCTTCCGGGCCTCTGTCAGTATGGCACTGCAGATGGAGCGGGCGAAATGCTTGCGTCGGCAGCTGGCATCTACATAGATGGCATAGATTCCCACATGCCCCCGGTCCAGAATTCCCAGACCCGATGCCACCATACGGCCATCAATTTCAATATTTGCCACGATGGTTTCCTTGGGAATCGCCTTGAACATGGAAGGAACGATACGGCGCAGGGTGGGATTGGTGGTGCCGTTTAAGCGGAACAGAGAGTGGATCCATTCGTCGGTAATGCGGTCTCTCAGCTGGACGATTACATCATCGGGGTAAACAATAAACGAAGGAAGTCCTGAATTTCTGCCATAATATTCGTATTCGGCGCCAACCGGTTCATACGGATGAAAATCGGAAAAATCCATAACCATGTTTTCAGTAGTGTGCTGAATTTCGTAGCCCTTCTCTGCCAGAAGCCCGTCAAAAGACGGTTCAATAAGAGGACTGATTTTGAAGATAGCCGGTGTATGGTAATTTTCGTAGATTTTTTCGCAGTAGGTGATTTTTTCTTCCACAGGAATGGAAGAAGCACCCACCTGTGTCACACTGTTGGTCCGGTGGGTGTAATTATGAGAAAAACGAATCAGCCATCCGTCATAGAGTTCCATCTTATGGGAAGGCCAGGCATTCAGAGAAATCTCTTCGATTAATTTTATATAGGAAATGTCATTATCAGGCATGAAAAAACCTCTTTTCCGAAAAAATGGGGTAACTGTTCAGATTATAATCAAACAGTTGAAAAATACAGTATCAGTGTATATGGTATCATAACTGATACTGTAGGGAAAAGCAAGCCGGAGATTATGGCTTTGTTTATGGATGTTGATTATTTTTCCGAAACCATGTAAAATGGAGTCCACAATGTAACTGTTCACAGCCATGCAGTGTTTTTTGGACTGGCTTTGAACAGATATCTCAAGAATAAACGCTGACAGATGGGAAAAAGGAATTTGTATATGAATATTAATCAAATTATTGCAGATGAATTGAAGATCGGTCTGCATCAGGTGGATGCGACTGTGGAGCTGATTGACGGAGGGAATACGATTCCCTTTATTGCCCGTTACCGTAAGGAAGTGACCGGCGGGCTGAATGACGAGGTATTGCGCAATCTGGATGAGCGTCTGACCTATCTGCGCAATCTGGAGGAAAAGAAAGCTTCCGTGATTACGACGATTGAAGGCCTCGGTATGATGACCGATGAACTGAGAGCACAGATTGAAGGTGTGATGACACAGGTGGAGCTGGAGGATATCTACCGTCCTTACCGTCCCAAACGCCGTACCCGTGCCATGATTGCCAGGGAAAAGGGCCTTTTGCCTCTGGCTGAGGCTATTGCGGCGGAGAGTCTTGTGCAGCCGGCGCTTGAAGAGGCAAAATCCTATGTAAATCCGGAAAAGGAAGTGGAAAGTCCGGAACAGGCACTGGCCGGAGCCATGGATATCCTGGCGGAAATTGCAGCGGATAATGCAGATTACCGCCGTTTTATCCGTCAGCAGACCATGGAAGAGGGCCTTCTGATTTCTTCTCTGAAAGATGCGGCTGCAGATCCTGATGGTGTTTTCAAAATGTATTATGAGTATCAGGAGCAGATCAGTAAAGCGGCGGTACACCGGATTCT
Organism: Lachnospiraceae bacterium; assembly: GCA_034086685.1. Classification (GTDB taxonomy): domain Bacteria; phylum Bacillota; class Clostridia; order Lachnospirales; family Lachnospiraceae; genus TWA4. Next base: position 12,668 of record JAXDZY010000064.1, on the reverse strand, counting down.
GGCGCTGAACCGGGGTGAGAATCTGAAGGTGCTGACTGTTAAAATTGAAGCGCCTGCCCGCCGGATCATGATTTATCTGAAAAACAAGACAATTATAAAAGATAATCCTTATACAACACCGGTGCTTCTGGAAATGCTGGAGGACAGCTACAAGCGTCTCATAGCACCTTCTGTGGAACGGGAGATCCGCAATTCTCTGACAGAAAAAGCAGAGGATTCTTCCCTGAAAGTGTTCGGCAGCAATCTGGAACAGCTGCTGATGCAGCCTCCCATTGCCGGTCATACGGTTCTGGGATGGGATCCGGCTTTTCGTACCGGCTGTAAGCTGGCAGTTATTGATCCCACCGGAAAGGTTCTGGATACAAAAGTCATTTACCCTACTGCACCGCAGAATAAGGTAAAAGAAGCAGAAGCAGAGCTGACAAAACTGATTCAGAAGTATCATATTACTCTGATCTCCGTGGGAAATGGAACTGCTTCCCGGGAGTCAGAACAGATTATTGCCGATTATCTGAAAAAGACCCGCTGCCCGGCTAAATACGTTATCGTCAATGAAGCAGGTGCTTCCGTTTATTCTGCCAGTAAGCTGGCGGCAAAAGAATTCCCGGATTTTGATGTGGCACAGCGAAGTGCCGTTTCCATTGCCCGGCGTCTGCAGGATCCTCTGGCTGAACTGGTTAAAATAGATCCCCGTTCCATCGGTGTGGGACAGTATCAGCATGACATGAACCAGAAAAAGCTGGGTGAGTCTCTGGGAGCCGTGGTGGAGGACTGTGTTAACCGGGTGGGCGTTGATCTGAATACCGCATCCGCTTCACTGCTGGAATATATTTCCGGTATTTCTTCCGCAGTAGCAAAAAATATCGTGGCCTACCGGGAAGAAAACGGCCGTTTCGACGACCGGAGACAGCTCTTAAAAGTACCGAAGCTGGGACCGAAGGCTTTTGAACAGTGCGCCGGTTTCCTGCGTATCAGCGGAGGAAAAAATCCTCTTGACGCCACAGCCGTTCATCCGGAAAGCTATAAAGCAGTGGAAAAACTGGCCGGTATTCTGGGAATCGACACGGCAAACCTTACACCTGCGGGCTTTGCAGGGGTTTCGAAAAAAGTGAAAGATGTTAAAAAACTGGCAGATCAGCTGGGAATCGGTGTTCCCACGCTGAAGGATATCCTGAAGGAACTGGAAAAACCTGCCAGGGACCCCAGAGAAGACATGCCGGCGCCGGTACTGCGCAGTGACGTACTTTCACTGGAAGACCTGAAAGAAGGCATGGTTCTTAAAGGTACAGTACGCAATGTCATTGATTTCGGTGCATTTGTGGATATCGGCGTTCATCAGGACGGACTGGTACACATCTCCCAGATGACAAACCGTTATATCAAACATCCCTCTGAAGCAGTAAAAGTGGGAGATATTGTAGATGTCATGGTCATGAGTGTTGATGTGAAAAGGAAACGGATACAGCTTACCATGAAAGGGGTGTAGAAAGCAGAATGCAAAATTTTAAAATCCTCTTTTCATTTGATGACAAATAAGTTATAATGTTTCCGTAAGATTAACAGAGAAACAGACGAAGGTTCTGTTTCCCGGCAGAAAAATATCTGGAGGTAAATTTTAATGTTAGTTTCAGCAGCAGAAATGTTAAAGAAAGCAAAAGCCGGCAAATATGCAGTAGGTCAGTTCAATATCAACAATCTTGAATGGACAAAGGCTATCCTGCAGACTGCCCAGGAGTGCAATTCCCCCGTTATCCTTGGTGTATCTGAAGGTGCCGGCAAATATATGTGCGGTTTTACAACAGTTGCAGCCATGGTATCAGCAATGGTTGAAGAACTGGGTATTACAGTTCCCGTAGCACTTCATCTGGATCACGGTTCATATGAAGGTGCAAAGAAGTGCATCAATGCCGGTTTCTCATCCATTATGTTTGATGGTTCTCACTACCCCATCGAAGAGAACATTGAAAAGACAAAAGAACTGGCTGCAGCATGCCACGTACTGGGTCTTTCTCTGGAAGCAGAAGTTGGTTCCATCGGCGGCGAAGAAGACGGCGTTGTAGGCATGGGCGAATGCGCAGATCCCAAGGAATGCAAGATGGTTGCAGATCTGGGTGTAGATATGCTGGCTGCAGGTATCGGCAACATTCACGGTAAATATCCCGCAAACTGGCCCGGATTAAGCTTTGAAACTCTGGAAGCAATCTCCAAAGAAGTTGGCGATATGCCTCTGGTACTGCACGGTGGTACAGGCATTCCCGCTGATCAGATCAAGAGAGCAATCTCTCTGGGGGTAGCCAAGATCAATGTTAATACAGAGTGCCAGCTGGCTTTCCAGGAAGCTACCCGCGAATATATCGAAGCAGGCAAGGATTTACAGGGCAAGGGCTTTGACCCCCGTAAACTGCTTGCTCCCGGTGTTGAAGCAATCAAAGCTATGGTTAAGACCAAGATGGAATTATTCGGTTCTGTTGGCAAGGCTTAAGCATAACCGGATTATCGTATGTTCTGCAGTGGACAGCTTTCGTATGGCAGTAATTTTCTGATAATTTGTGCATATTGACGAAAAAAGCTGTATAAATGATACCAGAATAATCGTTTTGATGTTTTGCAAAAAAGTGCTTGCAATTTTCTTCGGAATGCGTTATTGTATCTACAGACATTAAGTTGTCAACTGAATACGGAATATGATTTGAACAAGGGCGTTCTATTTTTAAGATAGAACGCCCTTTTTTTGTCTGTATGAGATTTTACATAACAGATTTCCGGTCATATTTCGCTGCTGTTGGTAAATACACGCACCCTGCGGTGTCAGTGATACAGAAAGGAAATAATTATGAGTGTTAATGTAGCAGAAGTTTTTGGCGCAGATGTATTTAATGAAGCTGTGATGAAAGAACGTCTCCCCGAAGAGACCTATAAGCAGATGATGAAATTAATGGATGAGGGTGGAGAAATTACCCTTGCACTGGCAGATGTTGTCGCTAAAAGCATGAAGGATTGGGCTATTGAAAAAGGTGCGACACATTATACCCATATTTTCCAGCCTTACATTGTTTCAGGTGCTGCTGAAAAGCATGATTCCTTTGCCGATGTTCCTGAAAAAGGCAAGATTGAGAACAGTTTCAGCGGTAAGAACCTGTTGATGGGTGAACCTGATGCATCTTCATTCCCTTCAGGTGGTCTGAGAGCAACATGTGCAGCAAGAGGTTATACAGCATGGGATATTACATCTCCTGTTTATGTGAGAGATCGTATTCTTTATATTCCCACCGTATTCCTGTCATATACCGGTGAATCTCTGGATACCAAGACACCGCTGCTGAAATCCATCGAAGCGGTAAGTAAAGCAGGTGTACGTTTTGTAAGAATGTTCGGAAATACCGAAGCAAAGAAAATTATTGCTGCAGTAGGTCCTGAACAGGAATATTTTATTGTTGACAGAGAAAAATATTTAAAGAGACCTGACCTGATCTATACCGGACGTACTCTGTTTGGTGCTCCTGCTCCCAAAGGACAGGAAATGGAAGATCATTATTTTGGTTCTCTGAGAGAAACCATCAGCAATTACATGGATGACTGTAATGAACAGCTGTGGAGACTGGGTATCACTGCAAAGACACAGCACAATGAAGTTGCTCCCGCACAGCATGAAATTGCTCCTATTTTTGCAAAATCAAATATTGCCATGGATGCCAACATGGTAGTTATGGATGTACTGAAAAAGACCGCAACCAAGCATGGTCTGCAGTGTCTGCTTCATGAAAAACCCTATGCCGGTGTTAACGGTTCCGGTAAGCATAACAACTGGTCCCTGTCAACCGACAATGGTGTAAATCTGTTCAAACCCGGCGAAGAACCCTACAAGAACAAACAGTTCCTGCTGGTAATTGCCTGCCTGATGGAAGCAGTTAAGAAACATTCCTTATTATTAAGAGCAGTTGCATCCAATACAGGTAATGACCACAGACTGGGTGCCAATGAAGCACCGCCTGCAATTATCTCTATTTACATGGGCGATCAGCTGGGCGATATCGTAAATCAGATTATTGAAAACGGTAAAGCTGACCACTGTGCACACTCCGGAAAAATTGATATCGGTGTAAAAACACTGCCCATTATTGAAAAAGATCCTACTGACAGAAACAGAACCTCACCGTTTGCTTTTACAGGAAACCGTTTCGAGTTCAGAATGGTTGCTTCTTCTGTATCCATCGGTGACAGCAACACTGTACTGAATACCATGATGGCAGAAGCATTTACAAAAGCATGTGATGCTCTGGAAGGCGCAGAAGATTTTGATACAGCAGTAGATGAATATATCGCAAAGGTTATGAGAGAGAATAAAGATATCGTCTTCAACGGCAACGGATACTCTGATGAATGGGTAGAAGAAGCTGAAAGAAGAGGTCTGCCCAACTGCAAATCTGTTGTTGATGCAATTGATATTTCATTCTCAGATCCTAAAACAATTGAGTTATTCACCAAATTCGGTGTAATGACAGAAGGAGAGCTGGAAGCACGTAAGGATATCAAACTGGAAGAATACTCAAGCCTGATCAATATTGAAGCAAAGACCATGATCGATATGGCAGGCAAAGAATACATCCCTTCCGTTATGGAATACACCACAGAGCTGGCTAATTCCCTGAACAAAGTAACCAGTGCATGCCCAGAAGCTGATGTAACACCTCAGAAAGAACTGCTGATCGAAGTCAGCAGCCTGCTTTCCGAAACAAATAAAGCACTGGCAGCATTAAAGAGTGTACTTAAAGATGCTGACAAGCAGGAAAGTGTGGCAGAAACAGCCAAATATTACCTCAGAACCGTAATGCCTGCCATGGAAGCACTGAGAAAGCCTGTAGATGAACTGGAAGAGGTCGTTGATACAAAATACTGGCCTGTACCTACATACGGCGAATTAATGTTTGAGGTATAATTTAAACCGAAACTTAAAAAAATAACAAAATACATATCTGATCAGAGTTATTTTTACAAAAATGTGTTCTGACAGATGTACGTGGAAAGAGGCATACTTCCTGACAAAAATCGGAAAGTATGCCCTTTTTCTGTGTAAAATATCATTGGACTATTGTCGGTCAATGAATTTTGTGTTAAAATGCCTAATGACCTGATATGGAAACGTGAATTCCGGAAAAAAATTATTATGAGCTGAATACAGCCACGGTACAATTACAGGATAAGATGGAGGGAGCAAGATGGATGGTGTAAGACTTTCTACTTTAATTGAAAAGATGGAACTGAAGAATATGACAGAATCCATTGATACGCATGATATTATTCTGACACATTCGGATATCAATCGTCCTGCACTGCAGCTGATCGGATATTATGAGCATTTTGAGAATAAAAGGGTACAGATTATCGGTAATGTGGAACAGAATTATCTGCAGAGCAAGATGACACATGAAGAACGTATAGAGTGTTACGAAAAACTGTTCAGTCAGAAGATTCCATGTCTGATTCTCTGCCGTGGTTATATGCCTACAAAGACCATGGCTGATATTGCGTTAAAGTATAATGTGCCGCTTCTGGTTTCACACAAGGCGACATCCGAGCTGAGTGCGGAGATTATTCGTTTTCTGAGATATCATCTGGCTCCCATGATCAGTATTCACGGGGTGCTGGTGGATGTGTATGGTGAAGGTGTACTGATCAAGGGCGAAAGCGGAATCGGTAAAAGTGAGATTGCGCTGGAGCTGATCAAAAGAGGACACCGTCTGGTCAGCGATGATGTGGTGGAGATCAAAAAGCTCAGTGAAGAGGAATTGAGCGGTTCAGCTCCTGAGATTACACGTTATTTTATTGAGCTGAGAGGAATCGGCATTATTGATGCCAAGATGCTGTTCGGTGTGGGAAGCGTGAAAGATAATCAGAGTATTGATATGGAGATCTGTCTGGAACGCTGGAAGAAAGATACGGAATTTGACCGTATGGGCATGAAGGATGATTATGATGAGATTCTGGGTGTGCAGATTCCCAGATATAAGATTCCGGTAAGTCCGGGACGTAATGTTGCCGTTATTATTGAATCTGCAGCCATCAATCACAGACAGAAGATGATGGGGTATAATGCGGCGGAGACGTTGTATAAACGTGTATCGGCCAGAATGACAAATGGAGATTCGGAGGGTATTATTTGAAAGAGATAATCAATCAGAAGTTTACAGAGCAGCTGGAGCAGATCGTTGGAGCCGGTCAGGTCAGTGTGAGAGAATCCATGGCAGGCCATACCACTTTTCGCACCGGAGGCTTAAGTGATTATTTTGTATCTCCTTCTGAGATCTGTCAGATCCGGGAGATCATTGATTTATGTCAAAAAGAAGAAATACCTTATTATATTATCGGTAATGGAAGCAATCTGCTGGTAAGCGACAGCGGATATCATGGTGTGATGATTCATCTGGGCCCTGCTTTTGCGGGATATGATCTGGATGAGGAGAGCGGTGTGGTTACGGTGAGAGCAGGTGCGGCGCTGGGAGGCATTGTCCGCGCTGTTTCGCGCAGAGGACTGGGTGATATGACCTGGGCTGCAGGTATCCCCGGATCTTTTGGCGGTGCTGTGGTTATGAATGCCGGAGCCTATGGCGGTGAGATGAAGCAGGTGCTGGAAGAAGTGACCTGGCTGGAAGAGGATGGCCGGATCGTGACAGCCCCTGTCAGTGAACTGGGGCTTGGATACCGGAAGAGTATTTTCAAACACAGCCGCCGGATCGTGCTGGAGGGCCGTCTGAAGCTTTCCAAAGCAGATCCCGACAGGCTGCTTTCAAAAATTGATGAACTGAATCAGAAACGGAAAGAAAAGCAGCCTCTGGAATATCCCAGTGCAGGTTCAACCTTCAAGCGTCCTGAAGGATATTTTGCAGGAAAGCTGATTGAGGACAGCGGCCTGAAGGGATACCGCATCGGAGGAGCGCAGGTTTCCGAAAAACATTGCGGTTTTGTAATTAACAGGGAAAATGCAACCGCAGCTGATCTGTATGCGTTATTCGGGCATATTAAGGCGGTTGTGAAAGAGAAGTTCCAGGTTGAGATGGAACTGGAAGTGGAACTGATCGGCGAGTTTTAAAAATCATGTCATTTGCCAATGAAGTAAAAAAAGAGATATGCCAGAGAACTTCCGGTGCAAGGCACTGTTTTCTGGCAGAAACAGCTGCCATATTGATGAATACAGGTTGTGTGGATATGGACAGCGGGATCTGCCTGGATATGGAGACAGATCAGTACTTAGCTGCAGAGCGTTTCAGATTTCTGATTGAAGAAGCGTTTGGATGCAGGATGCAGATCATTGTCCGGGCCCGGCATTCGGGCAGCCGGAAAAAGTATCTTCTGCGTCTGCGGGATGAAAAAGAGGTGCTGCGTATCCTGCAGGCGCTGAAGCTGGAAAAAGCGAGAGGCAGGTTGTATGAGCAGGATCTGGCGGTGAATCAGGTGCTTCTTATGAGCAGCTGCTGCCGCAGAGCTTTTCTTGGAGGGATGTTTCTCTGCTGCGGCACCATGAGTACGCCGGAGAAGAACTATCATCTGGAATTTGTATGCAATGGTTCAAAAAGAGCAGAACAGCTGGCGTCTGTTATGAGCTTTTTTGATCTGGAACCCAGAATCGTCAAACGCAAAAACAATCAGATCGTTTATATAAAGGAAGGAAGACAGGTTGCTGATATGCTGAATGTCATGCAGGCTACTCTGTCGCTTCTGGAATATGAAAATATACGCATAAAAAGAGAAATTCGAGGGAATATCAATCGTAAAGTCAATTGTGAGGCGGCCAACATCAGTAAAACGGTGGCGGCAGCCCTGGATCAGATTCATGATATCGAACTGATAAGAGATACAATCGGGCTTAACAGTCTGTCATCAGAGCTGTATGAGACAGCAGTGATGCGTCTGAGATATACGGATATTGCTCTCAGGGAATTGGGTGCTATGATGAATCCGCCTGTGGGGAAATCAGGTATGAATCACCGGTTTCACAAATTAAAGCAGATAGCGGATGAAATAAGGGCAAACAAGGAGGAATAGTATTATGGTTATGAAGTCTATAACAGTGAGCCGTCAGCCGGAGAATGGTCAGAGTCCGGTGGCGTTGTTCGTTCAGGTTGCAAGCAGATTTGAAAGTCAGATTCTGGTTCAGACCGGAAACAAGACTGTAAATGCGAAAAGTATCATGGGGGTTATGACACTTGATTTTTCCCGCGGTTCACAGCTTGATGTGTCTGCAGAAGGCTCAGATGAACAGGATGCTATCCAGGGGATTACAGCACTTCTGAGCGAAGGCTGATTTTACAGCATTTACTAAATACAGTACAGGAGATTTCCTGTTACATTTCAGAAATCAGGCTGAAAACGCAGAAAGAAGGGCATAATAATACCCTTCTTTCTTTTCAGTTTTGGGAAAGAAGGTGAGAAAATGGCATTTACTCATTTACATGTGCATACGGAATTCAGTCTGCTGGACGGATCGTCCAAAATCCGGGAAATTGCGGTTCAGGCGAAAAAACTGGGATTTGACAGTCTGGCCATCACGGATCATGGTGTGATGTACGGTGTAATTGATTTTTACAGAGCCTGTAAAGATGCGGGAATCAGGCCTGTCATCGGATGTGAAATCTATGTCTGCCCCGGTTCCCGGTTTGACAGGGAAAAAGGCAGTGACGATTTCCGCTATTTTCATCTGGTTCTTCTGGCGGAAAATGATACCGGATATCATAATCTCATGAAGATCGTGTCAACCGGTTTTACGGAAGGATACTATTACAAACCCCGTGTGGACTATGAAACGCTGGAAAAATATCACGAGGGAATCATTGCCCTGAGTGCCTGTCTGGCAGGTGAAGTGGCCAGATATATGACGATTCAGCAGTATGAGGAAGCGAAAAAGGCGGCTCTTCGGTATGAAAATATATTCGGAAAGGGGAATTTTTTCCTGGAACTGCAGGATCACGGAATTGAAGAACAGAAGCTGGTCAATCAGCAGCTTCTGCGGCTGCACAGAGAGACAGGAATTGAACTGGTCTGTACCAATGATGTTCATTACATTTTCGAGGAGGATGCAGCAGCGCATGATATTCTTCTTTGTATTCAGACAGGAAAAAAGGTTTCGGATCAGGATCGCATGCGTTATGACGGCGGTCAGTATTTCCTGAAAACAGAAGCACAGATGGCGGAGTTATTTCCCTACGCTCCCGAGGCTCTGGAAAATACCCACAGGATTGCACAGAGGTGCAATGTAGAGATTGAGTTCGGGGTTCAGAAACTGCCCCGTTTTGATGTGCCGCAGGGATTCACTGCGTGGGAATATCTGCAGCATCTCTGTCAGGAGGGGTTTGTAAAACGTTATCCGGATCAGCCTCAGGAACTTAAGGAGCGCCTGCGGTATGAACTGGATACCATCCATTCCATGGGATATGTGGACTATTTCCTGATTGTGTGGGATTTTATTCATTATGCCAGGAGCCGGGGAATCATGGTGGGGCCCGGGCGAGGTTCTGCTGCCGGAAGTATCGTATCCTATTGTCTGGAGATCACGGATATCGATCCCATAAGGTATCAGCTGCTGTTTGAGCGTTTTCTGAATCCGGAGCGTGTATCCATGCCGGATATTGATGTGGATTTCTGCTTCGAAAGACGTCAGGAAGTCATTGATTATGTTGTGGAAAAATACGGAAAAGACTGTGTGGCCCAGATTGTGACATTCGGTACACTGGCCGCCCGGGGTGTGATCCGGGATGTGGGGCGTGTACTGGATCTTCCCTATTCTCTGTGTGATACCATTGCAAAAATGATTCCTCAGGAGTTAAATATCACCATTGATAAGGCACTGGTCATGAATCCGGAGCTGAGACGGCAGTATGAATCGGATGAACAGGTAAAATACCTGATCGATATGTCAAAGCGTCTGGAGGGACTTCCCCGTCATACGTCCATGCATGCGGCGGGTGTGGTGATCAGCCAGAAGCCCATTGTGGAATATGTGCCTCTCTCCAGAGGAAGTGATGGTGCCATTACCACTCAGTATATTATGACAACGCTTGAAGAACTGGGACTTCTGAAGATGGATTTTCTGGGCCTGCGTACGCTGACGGTGATTCAGAATGCCATGGATCTGGCAGGGCGCAACGGAAAAAAAGTGTCTCTGGAAGATATTGACTACGACGATAAGGCTGTGCTGGATTCCATTGGAACGGGAAGGACAGAAGGCGTGTTCCAGCTGGAAAGTGCAGGGATGAAAAACTTCATGAAAGAGTTGAAGCCGCAGAATCTTGAGGATATTATTGCAGGAATTTCTCTGTACCGGCCCGGTCCCATGGACTTTATACCAAAATATCTGAAAGGGAAAAATGATCCGGAGCATATCACCTATGACTGTGATGCTCTTGTTCCTATTCTGGAGCCTACTTACGGATGTATTGTGTATCAGGAGCAGGTTATGCAGATCGTGCGTGATCTGGGGGGTTATTCCCTGGGAAGAAGCGATCTGGTACGCCGTGCCATGTCCAAGAAAAAAACTGCAGTCATGGAAAAGGAACGTCATAATTTTATCTACGGTAATCCGGAGGAAGGCGTGTGCGGCTGCATTGCCAACGGAATTCCTGAAAAAACAGCGGAAACCATTTACAATGAGATGATGGATTTTGCAAAATATGCATTCAATAAATCCCATGCAGCGGCTTACGCGGTGGTTTCCTACCAGACTGCCTGGCTGAAATATTATTATCCTACGGAATTTATGGCAGCTTTACTGACTTCCGTAATTGATAATAACGGCAAGGTCTGCGAGTATATTCTCACCTGCCGGCAGATGGGAATTAGTATTCTGCCTCCCGATATCAATGAGGGAGACTGGGGATTTACGGCTTCGGAAAAAGGTATTCGTTTCGGCCTTTCTGCCATCCGCAGCATCGGCCGCAATGTGGTTGTGTCCATGGTTGAAGAACGGGATAAAAACGGTCCTTACCGTTCCCTGAAAGATTTTATTGACCGTCTGGGCAGCAAAGAAATCAACAAGCGGACGATGGAGAATTTCATTAAAAGCGGTTCCATGGATACTCTTCCGGGAACCAGAAAGCAGAAAATGCTTCTGTATCCTCAGCTGATGGACCAGAAAAACAGGGATCAGAAAAACGGCATTGCCGGCCAGATGTCGCTGTTCGATCTTTTTTCAGGTGAAGAAAATGCGCCCATGGCAGAAGAAGAATTTCCGGATGTGGGCGAATATGAGAGAGATGTGTATCTGGCTCTTGAAAAGGAAAGTCTGGGACTTTATATTTCAGGTCATCCAATGGAGTCCTGGCAGGATATCTGGCAGAAGCAGATCACCAATACATCGGCGGATTTTATGGCAGATGAGGAGACCGGATATGCCAGAGTCCGTGATGGAGCCACAGCTCTTGTGGGCGGTATTATCACCGGCAAAACTGTTAAAATTACCAAGACAAATAAGCGTATGGCTTTTATCACTCTGGAGGATCTGACCGGTACCATGGAAATTATTGTATTTCCCCAGGATCTTGAGAAAAATGAGCCGGATCTTACAGAAGAAAACTGTGTGTTCATAAAAGGACGGGTCAGTGCTTCGGATAACGCAGCTGCGAAGCTGATCTGCGAACAGGTGACGCCGTTGGAAAGCATGCCCAGAAGGGTGTGGATCCGATGTGAGGATAAGGCATTCTGGTATGCAAATGAAAAAAAATTATACGATATTATCGATGAATTTCCGGGAAAAAGTATGGTAAGTATTTATCTTGCCAGAGAAAGAGCCAAAAAAAACCTGCCGATTCAGTGGAGAATGACGATTTGTGAAGAATCAATAAAAAAATTAAACAATATTTTCATGCCGGAAAACGTGAAAGTCATTGATATGCCTATTGAAAAATAAAGGCGGATAGATTAGAATATTGTTGTCTGAGTATAATCTGCCCGTACCTGACCGGTATGGGAAGACAAAACAATGGTAATATATAATTTTGAGAAGTGGGTGAAGGAATTCACTTCCGGTGCTGTAATTTCAATGGCGTGGGTGAAGAGGTTACTGCATCTAAATATGGAAAATTATCTGGAGGAACTATTATGTCAAAAGTACAGACAATCGGAGTTTTAACAAGCGGCGGTGATGCACCGGGTATGAATGCCGCTATCAGAGGCGTGGTAAGAACTGCATGCAAGCTGGGTATCAAGGTTAAAGGAATCAAGAGAGGTTATGCAGGTCTTCTGAATGAAGAAATCGTAGATATGGACAGTATGAGCGTATCTGATATTATCCACAGAGGCGGTACGATTCTTTATACAGCCCGTTGCATGGAATTTATGACAGAGGAAGGACAGAAGAAAGCTGCTGAAATTTGTCGTAAGCATGGTATTGAAGGTCTGGTTGTTATCGGCGGTGATGGTTCATTCCGTGGTGCGCAGAAACTGGCCAACCATGGCATCAACGCAGTGGGCGTTCCCGGCACCATTGACCTTGATATTTCCTGTACCGAATATACCATCGGTTTTGATACTGCTGTGAATACAGCCATGGAAGCCATTGATAAGATTCGTGATACGTCCGCATCCCATGAAAGATGTTCCATCATTGAAGTTATGGGACGTAACGCAGGCTATATTGCACTGTGGTCAGCCATTGCTTCCGGTGCTGAGGATGTGCTTCT
>JAXDZY010000110.1:0-55033 GCA_034086685.1 Lachnospiraceae bacterium | reverse complement strand
CGAAACTACTGTTTGTAGCTTCCTGAATAATTTTTGCTGCATCCATAATTATTCCTCCATTCTTTCAGTCATATTTTTTACCGGAAAACATATTAAAGGGGAATGTTTTCCTAAACGATTATGCTTTTTCTTTTCCTTATAAAAACTCCTATTTTTTTATTAAATCAAAAGAAAAAGGGAGCTAGACTGTTACGTCTGCTCCCTTGCATTTCGTTCAACAATGGATATTATATCATCCATTTGTTTAATTGCAACCACCTTATGGCTGTAACTTACAAAATTAACACCTTTCTTAATTTTGTAAAAACCATATTTTATTATATTAAGTTTCATGTTTATTATTTTAAGATATCCCTTATCTGGCTATATACACCATCACCGTCTAACTTAAATTCTTTCAGTAACTCTACAGCTGGTCCTGAGTGTCCAAATACATCCTGTACACCAATTTTTGTGACCTTAGTAGGATATTTTTCACTTAAGACATCACAAACTGCGCTACCAAGCCCACCAATTACAGAATGTTCTTCTACTGTAACAACTCTGCCTGTCTTCCTTGCTGTTTCTATAATCAGCTCCGCATCAATGGGCTTAATGGTATGAATATTGATCACCTCTGCATTAATACCGTCCTTTGCCAGCATTTCTGCTGCCTGAAGAGATTCATTGACCTCCAGACCTGTGGCAATAATGGACACATCCGTACCTTCTTTTAACACAATACCTTTGCCGATTTCAAACCTGTAATCCGGCCTGTCATTGATAACCGGTACAGCCAGACGGCCGAATCTCATATAGAACGGCCCGGGAGTTTCATAAGCAGCCATAACTGCAGCTTCTGCTTCCACCGCATCAGAAGGATTGATAATCGTCATGCCGGGAATCGTACGCATTAAAGCAATATCCTCATTGCACTGATGAGTCGCGCCGTCTTCACCTACGGAAATACCGGCATGAGTTGCACCGATTTTTACATTCATATGAGGATATCCGATGGAGTTGCGAACCTGCTCAAATGCACGCCCTGCTGCAAACATGGCAAATGAGCTGGCAAAAGGAACCAGTCCTACTGTGGAAAGGCCTGCTGCCACGCCAATCATATTGCATTCTGCAATACCGCAGTCAATATGACGCTCCGGAAATGCTTTTTTGAAAACACCGGTTTTTGTAGCTGCTGCCAGATCCGCATCCAGAACTACCACATCATCATGCAGCTCTCCTAATTTTTTCAAAGTATTGCCCCATGCTTCTCTGGTAGCCATCTTTTTTACTTCTGACATAATTCTTCACCAATCCTTTCCAGATCTGCCATGGCAACTGCATACTGCTCATCATTGGGAGCGGTACCATGCCATGATACCTGATTCTCCATGAAAGAAACACCCTTTCCTTTGATACTCTTTGCAATAATTGCAACCGGTTTTTCTTTCACTGTTTTTGCCTCATCAAATGCGGCTTTAATCTTGTCAAAATCATGAGCATCATCCAGATTGATTACATGGAAATTGAAAGCTTCAAACTTTTTATCAATAGGATAAGGAGAATTGACATCTGCAATGCTTCCATCAATCTGAAGACCGTTATTATCCACGATAACCACCAGATTATCCAGCTTTCTGTGCCCTGCCAGCATGGCTGCTTCCCATACCTGTCCTTCCTGGATCTCACCATCACCCAGGAGAGTATAAACACGGAAGTTCTTTCCGCGCAGTTTTGCACCGATTGCCATACCTACTGCTGCAGAAATTCCCTGCCCCAGAGAACCGGAAGACATGTCAATACCGGGAGTATGCTGCATGCAGGGATGTCCCTGAAGATGAGAACCGATATGACGCAGAGTCAGCAGATCTTCCACCGGGAAATATCCTCTGTTGGCCAATGCGGCATACAGACCGGGCGCAGTATGTCCTTTTGACAGCACAAAACGATCTCTGTCCGGATCATCAGGCTTTGCAGGATCCACATTCATTTCTTCAAAATAAAGATAAGTGAAAATGTCAGCAGCGGAAAGAGAGCCGCCGGGATGACCGGCCTTTGCACTGTGAACACCGGTAACGATGCCCTTGCGGACCTCATTAGCCATCTTCTGAAGTTCAAGTTTAGTCATTTTTACCTCCTGTTCTGATTTCACAGATTCCGGTTTTTATCCGCATACCGCAGACAAAACAGCTATTCTTTTCATGAAATCAGCATAAACAAAAACTTAAGATATTTCTATCTACCGTATATGATAATATAATGGCAGAACGCTGTCAATCCATCCGGATTCAATAAACTGTACCGGATAAATTCCACTTTTTTCCGTCCGCACAAACACAAAAAGGCACCATTTTCCTGAATTCACAGAAAAATGATGCCCTGAATGACTATGGTATTATCTCATCATATTTAACTGTATTATACCAGACCCTGTGCTTTCATGGCGTCTACAACCTTCTCAAATCCTGCGATGTTAGCGCCGACTACAAAGTTGCCTGCAACACCATAACGTTCTGCAGCATCGGAAACTTTTGCATAAATATCTTTCATGATACGTTTCAGCTTTTCATCTACTTCTTCAAATGTCCAGCTTAAACGTGCGCTGTTCTGGCACATTTCCAGTGCAGAAGTTGCAACACCGCCTGCATTGCTTGCCTTACCGGGCATGAACAGCAGACCCTGTTCCTGAACATAATCTGTTGCTTCTCTTGTAGTAGGCATGTTGGCGCCTTCTGCAATTGCATAGCAGCCGTTGGCAACCAGAGCCTTTGCATCATCCAGGTTCAGTTCATTCTGAGTTGCGCAGGGCAGTGCGATATCACACTTAACAGTCCAGATACCCTTGCCTTCTGTATATACAGCTGAAGGAACCTGTTCTGCATATTCTCTGATACGTCCGCGTTTTACTTCTTTGATATCCTTAACGATATCCAGTTTGATACCTTCGGGATCATATACATATCCATTGGAATCACTCATGGCAACAACCTTTGCACCCAGTTCCTGAGCTTTTTCTACAGCGTAAATTGCCACATTACCGGAACCGGAAACAACAACAGTCTGCCCTTCCATGGACTTGCCTGCAGCTTTCAGCATCTCATCCAGAATATATACCAGACCATAACCGGTAGCCTGTGTACGAACCAGAGAGCCGCCCCATGTAAGACCCTTACCTGTCAGGACACCTTCATACTGTCCTGTCAGACGCTTGTACTGTCCGTACAGGAAACCGATTTCTCTTCCGCCAACACCGATATCTCCTGCAGGTACGTCCTGATCTGCACCGATATATTTCTGCAGTTCTGTCATGAAGCTCTGGCAGAATGCCATAACCTCACGGTCTGATTTACCCTTGGGATCAAAGTTGGAACCGCCTTTGCCGCCGCCGATGGGCAGGCCGGTCAGAGAATTTTTGAATACCTGCTCAAAACCAAGGAACTTCAGGATGCTCTGGTTTACGGAAGGGTGGAAACGAAGTCCTCCCTTGTACGGTCCGATTGCACTGTTGAACTGTACACGATAACCTTTGTTGACCTGAACCTTACCCTGATCATCTACCCACGGTACGCGGAAAGAAATGATACGTTCAGGCTCAACCAGACGCTCCAGAATGCCAAGCTTTCTGTATTCTTCTTCATTTGCATCAATAACCAGTTTCAGAGAGTCCAGAACTTCCTTTACTGCCTGATGGAACTCAGGTTCACCGGGGTTCTGTTCAATAACTCTTGCGTAAATTTCTTCTGTGTAGCTCATACTATTTCCCTCACTTACACTTGATTAGTTTATTAGTTTAACGTGTTACCAATAAAGGTTTACTTTGGAATTATACAACTTTCCGTTTTGTTTGTAAATATTATCCTTTAAATTGTTGTATTTTAAGCATTTTGCTAATCTTTTTTTATTGTTTTGTTTGATACTTCAATAAATATTTATTGTTTTATTCTATATGTCAATTATTTTTGTATAAATTCGTCCTGTTTTTTATATAAATCACTGGCTTTTTTACTCCTACGAAGAGAAAAACTGTTATTTTCCTACAGAATAAAAAACATCAATAACAGCTTTGATGTTTTTTAACTTTATTTTTCATATGGCTTTTTTCTTCATTGTACAAATCCAAAAGCTGTGTTATGCTCAGTATGAGCACCTTACGAATCAGGAGGAAATTATGTTAACTGCAGAACTGGCAGAGCTTTTTATAAAACGTTATATTCAATATATTCCCTATCAAATTAATATCATGAACGAAAAAGGGATTGTCATTGCCAGCAGTGACAAATCAAGAATAGGGGCATTCCATGAGGTTGCCTATAAAATCCTGAAAACAGATAATGTTATGATCCTTACCGAACATGATGTAAGTAATTATATAGGAGTACAGTATGGAGTCAACTCTGCTGTATTATACCATGGTGAAAAGGTCGGTGTCATCGGACTGACAGGTAATCCCTACGAGGTTCGCGATATGATTTCCGTTCTCCGCATTTCCCTGGAGCAGATGCTGGAATATGAGCTTGGAAAGAACAATGACAATTACCGCGGAAATCTGCGGACTCAGTTTATCCATATGCTTCTCTATGAAGATACTGCGCATACCCGCTCCGAACTTTCTTTTTTAAGCACGCAGCTGGGATACCGCACCGACGTGAAGAGGATTCCCATACTGATTACCTGCTCCATGGACACTCAGCATGATTTTACCAATGCTCTGGTACAGCGGTGCAGCGGTGTCTCCGATCAGGATATCGTAATCAAGCTGACCATCGGTCAGGTCCTGGTTTTCAAAAGCTTTTCCGACATGAGTGATGAAGCACTTTTCGATCAGTACAGGAAAACCATTGCCGATTTTCTGGCTCCTGTCCTGGAAGAAGCCTCCAACCACAACAGTGACGGACATGAATTTACCTGCTGCTGCCTCATCGGCACATTCCAGAACCGTCTCAGTTATTATCGAAGCAGCTTCAATCACTGCCTGTGGCTCCAGAATCAGCTGGACGATGCCACCAGGCTTCTGGGAGTTACCAATGACCTTTTCGAAAAAAATCATGCATCTGTTTATTACTTCTACGATAATATCGGCAGATATGTTAAAAACATAACTCCCCTGCCGGAATTCCACCGCATCTACAATGCGGTGGCTGAAAAAATCGATGAAGAGCAGACCCGCCGTATGATCGAGACTCTGGACACACTCCAGCGGCATAATTACAACATGAATTCCGCCAGCCAGGAACTGGGGATCCACAAAAACACCCTGATTTTCCGTTTTAACAAGATCAAGGCTAATTTCAATATCAATCCCGTTCAGAATGTGGCAGACCGTGAATTTATTGAATATCTGGTTTATTACCTGAAAACTCCAAAATAAATCTGCCTGCAGAAGACAGATAAAAGCGGGAATTGTGCGGTATAAAGCCGCAAAACTCCCGCTTTCTTTATATGCTGTTTTTATAGCCGGACAGGAAAACAGTGAAACTATTCATAATCTTCACTCAGATCGATGGCATCCCGGGTACTTACGCCATTTTTATTATAAGCACCTTTTACTTCTTTACCATCTACTGTCTTATAAGCGCGAATTGTTATCAGATATTCCGTATCACCCAGTTCTGCTTCTTCAAATATCTCCAGGCAGATTCCATCATCCACTAAAGCTTCTTCTGCCGTGATCTTCTCAAGGCGTTCCCAGCTGCTGTCACCCGCCTCTTTGATATAGATAATATATCCGTCCGCATTTTCCACCTCAGACCACACGACCCACAGATCCGCATAAACATCATCATACCAGTCCACACCCAGTTCAATCTCGGGAGCTTCCATGTAACCTACAGCCTTCACACCTGACCGGTCATAATCACTGAACACCTGACCGTCGCCGCACTTCACATAAGCGCGCACTGTATATGTATAGACTATACCGCTTGAAACCTTATTGTCTGTAATGCTCAGGGTATCTGCTGATTTAGTGGTATACAGCTTCCATTGACCATTATCGATTTTACGGTATACCCGATATCCGTCTGCATTGGGAACAGCATTCCACTTTACAGTAATTCTGGATTCGCCTCCGGATCTTGAAGATGCTGCACTGACCAGCACAGGTGTATCGGAAATTACAACGCGAAGACCCGGTTTCTGATAACCTCCCCATACATTTTTTCCATCTGCTTTAATATAGGCCCGAACCGTATAATAACAGGTTCCGCACACGGCTGTGGTATCTTTCCAGGAAGTCGTGCCGCCGCCGGAGATATCGCTGAGCCTTTTCCAGTCATCAGAGGTACTGGATCTGCGATAAATACGATATCCCTGTGCCCCCGGAATTTCGCTCCATTTTACAGTAATATTTTTTGCAGAACCGGATGCGCCGGTCAGCTTCGGTACTCCGGGAGTAATATATGCAGAAATACCATTTCTGTCATAGCCGCCCCGGATATTGCTGCCATTTACCGTGCGGTACGCACGAAGGGTATAGATATACTGACCCGCACTCAGCTTCCCGTCTGTATAGGATGTGACGGAATTTCCCACTTCAGCGATCCTCTTCCAGTCACCTGACGGAACTTTGCGGTAAACATAGTAACCACTGGCACCTGATACTTTTGACCATGTGATCGTTATGCTGTTCCCGCCGGCTTTTGCTTCTCCCAGCCTGACTGTACCCGGAACAACAGTTGCAGAAACTCCTTTTTTATCATAAGCCCCTTTCACTTCCTCACCATTAACCATCCTGCAGGCACGTACCGTATAAGTATAAGTCTTTCCGCAGACCAGATTTTTATCCGTATAAGAAGTACCTGTAATAACAGCGAGACGCTTCCAGCCGTCCCCATTCTTCCTGTAGACAATGTATCCGTCAACACCGGAAAGTTTTTTCCAGGATATCTTTGCACTGGCATAACCAGCACTGGCAGCTTTCAGACCGGAAACTGCAGGGATCTTCAGCACCCACCTGATTTCTCCGCCGCAGGCATCAGAAGAAGGTTCCTCTGTCCAGGAAAGAGGATAATATGCTGTTGCCTTTACTCCGTCAAAAGCATTTCCGGCAATCTCGGGTTTACCTGAAAAAGTAATGGTTTTCAGACCTGTGCAGAATGCAAAAGCCTCCTGTCCGATGATCTGAACACCGTCAGGAATCGTAATCGAGGTCAGTTCTTTACAACCGTAAAATGCCCTCTGTCCAATGGATTTCACCGAGTCGGGTATCTTAATGCTCTCATAACTGCTTTCTTTCAAAGCATTATCATACAGAGCTGTCACAGGCCAGATATTCCCGGTCTGCGGATCTGTAACTTCATCCGGGATCTCATACGATGACTCTGTCAGATCACAGCTGTAAACTGCCGCACCCACCGCTTCGGCAACGTTTTCCACCGGTGCATAAGCTGAATCCACCAGAATGAAATCCGTTCCTCTTCCATCAGAAAAAACATACGCTTCATCCGAACCTTCCATTGCAAATGAAGTTCCCATACTGATAAACATCATGCCCAGACAAAGCAGTAACGATAGAACTTTTCGCTTCATATAATTTGCTCCTTTCACATAATTCACTCTTTTCACATAATTCACTCCTTTCACAATACCATGTCCATTTTCCATTCCGGCATTTTAAAAACTCTGAGGCAGAAGGAAACCTTTCCCTGACAGTTCCTGCTCGATCTCATCAAGAATCTCTGAATTTTCCGCCTCCACCGTATGAAAATGCGTATCCCTGGTTATGTTTTTCAGCGGACTGGACTGTCCGTTTTTCAGTTTTTCCAGAAAAGCATTAACCTGCCGTCGTGAGCTGATACATAATTCTCCCCGGATCGTTCCATAAACCTTATGAACCACAAAAACATCTTTGATGCATCCCCCCAGATCCACAATCAGATTCAGTTCCTCACCAATCTGGTCATCTGTATGATGCACACGGAATACTCTTGATACCCGCTCAGGAGTTTTCAGAATATATCCTCTGTTTGTTGAAATAATATCATTTCCCTGTGCTCTCAGCAATGCAATATCCTGTACAATAATCTGTCTGCTGACCCCAAACATATCTGCCAGAGTTTTACCGGAAACCGGCAGTGTCCCTGAACGGAATGTCTGTATAATTTCTTTTCTGCGTTCTTCGCTATTCATTATAATTACCGCCCCCCTGTCAACCTCCTTTTATCTTATCACAATTTTCTGTAATTTGTAACCGTGTCGGGCTCCTGATTTGCATAAAAACAATAACAGTTCAGCAAAAGCTGAACTGTTCGAAAATTTTCCATATTACAGAGCATGGAGATTTTTCAGAGAAACATCCAGAACAGGAGCAGAATGTGTAATAGCACCGCTGGACACATAATCAACTCCCAGAGAAGTAATCCCTGCAATGTTGTCTCCGGTAATATTGCCGGAACATTCTGTTTCCGCTCTGCCGTCGATAATACGGATTGCCTCCTTCATCTCCTCCACACTCATGTTGTCAAGCATGATAATATCAGCACCGGCATCCACGGCTTCCCGTACCATGTCAAGATTCTCTGTTTCCACTTCAATCTTTCTTACAAAAGGAGCATACCCTTTTGCCAGACGGACTGCTTCCGCCACACTGCCGGCTGCACCGATATGATTATCTTTCAGCAGAACACCGTCACTGAGGTTGTAACGATGATTATAACCTCCTCCCACTTTCACCGCATATTTCTCGAAAATACGCATGTTGGGAGTCGTTTTTCTGGTATCCAGCAGTTTTGTTTTCGTTCCTTTCAGCATGGAAGCCACCTCATGAGTACATGTGGCAATCCCACTCATGCGCTGAAGATAATTCAGAGCCGTCCGTTCTCCGGACAGAATCGCTCTGATATCTCCCGTAACCGTACCCAGCAGCTGGCCGTTTTTCACAGCATCGCCATCTTTACATTTCAAATCAAAAGTAACCCCATCATCCAGCAGGGTAAACACACGGCAGAAGACATCCATGCCGCAGATAATCCCATCCTGCTTGCAGAGCAGATCTGCCTGTCCTTTTTTTGCCTCTCTCATCACCGCATTTGTGGTAACATCCTCACTGGAAATATCCTCCTGCAGTGCCATTTTAATCAGATTGTCCACATTTAATGTCATTGTTATCTTATTCATCATGCAACCTCATTCTGTATATTTATTAATCATTCAGATAATCTTCTTCCCGTTTGCCGCCGTTTCATCCTGCACCGAAGGATAAATAATCCTTCCCGGAAGATCGCAGCTTTTCCCTGCGATATGATATGCTGCCCGTTTTGCAAATACCAGACTTTCCAGAAGCGAATTGCTTGCCAGGCGGTTTCTTCCGTGAACACCGTTGCAGCTGGTTTCTCCCACTGCGTAAACACCTTTCATGGTTGTCTCACTGTTGGAATCCACATGAATTCCTCCCATAAAATAATGCTGAGCCGGTACCACGGGAATACACTCCTTCGTCACATCGTATCCCTCTTCCAGACAGTGTTTCGCTATGTTGGGAAAATGGCGATAGATCACATCTACCGGAATCGGACGCATATCCAGCCATACATGATCCGTATGATCCTTTTCCATCTGAGCAAGGATTGCCTTTGTCACCACATCACGAGGCTGAAGTTCATCTGTAAAACGATTCATATGAGCATCATACAGAAGTGCCCCCTCTCCCCGTACCGATTCGGAAATCAGAAACCTTCTGCCTTTTTTTCTGGAGAAAAGAGTCGTTGGATGTATCTGCACATAATCCAGATGCTCCAGCAGGATTCCATAGCGTTCTGCCAGTGTCAGAGCATCTCCCGTCAGATGAGAAAAATTGGTGGAATGGGTGTAGTTTCCGCCGATTCCGCCTGTTGCCAGAATCACATTCCGGGCCATGATCTGCAGAGTTTCTCCATCCCGTGTCTGTGCTGCAATCCCTTTACAGCTTTTATTTTCACAGATCAGGTCAGTCATGACAGTATACTCCATCATCCGGATATTATCACAGGCTTTAGCTGCCGCCAGAAGTTTTGAAGTAATCTCCCGCCCGGTTTCGTCCTCATGGAACAGAATACGGTTCCTGTGATGGGCACCTTCTCTTGTATACTGCAGTTCTCCATTTACCGTCTCAAATTCCACTCCGTACTGTATCAGAGAATTGATGATCTGTCTGGATGAACGAATCATAATATCTACGGATTCTTTTCGATTCTCATAATGACCTGCACGCATGGTATCTTCAAAGAAGCTGTCATAATCATCTTCATCTCTCTGTACACAGATTCCTCCCTGAGCCAGAAAAGAATCACTGCTCTCCAAATCTTTTTTGGTAATCATAATAATTTTCTGCGTCCGCGGCAGATTCAGTGCCGCATACAGACCGCTGACCCCTGTTCCCGCGATTACTGTGTCCGCATACAGTATTTTTTCCGCTTTCATTGCTCTCCTTCCGACTGTCCTGCTTCTTTTTTTCTGCGCGCTTTCTCTGCCAGTTCCAGCATTGCCCGCAGCGGCCTGCAGGCAGCTTCTGATAACTCTGCACAGACATGTACCTCTCCTGTTTCTTCTGCCAGTACTTTTTCAATCTTTTCAAGAGTAATCAGCTTCATATCCATACACACAGGAAGCGTCTTGGGAAAATAGAACTTTTTGCCCGGTGCCTGTTTTTTAAGCTCATAGCCTACACCGGATTCCGTACAGATAATAAATTCATCTGCTTCCGACTCTGCCGCATATCCGATGATACCGGATGTACTTCCTATGTAATCAGATATGGATATAATATCCCCGCGGCACTCCGGATGAGTCAGTACCAGCGCCTGCGGATGCTGCTTTTTCAGCTTTGCTACTTCTTCTGCTTTCATCTGCGCATGAACGGGACAGCAGCCCGGATTAAAAATAAATTCCTTCTCAGGCACCTGATCTGCCACATATCTGCCCAGATTTTCATCGGGAATAAACAGAACATGATGGCCGGGCAATTCACGGACAATGTCCACTGCATTGGCCGAGGTGACACACACATCTGATAAAGCCTTTAATTGTGCTGTTGAATTGATATAGCACACCACCTGCAAATCTTCGTACTCCTGCCTGATCCCGGAAATATACTCAGGATCTGCCATATGAGCCATGGCACAGTCTGCCGCCTGATCCGGCATCAGAACTTTTTTATCCGGATTAAGAAGCTTTGCACTTTCACCCATGAAAGATACACCACAGAAAACAATAATCTGTGCTGTCAGATTAACGGCAACCTTGCTCAGATAAAAAGAATCTCCCACATAATCCGCAATTTCCTGCACCTCATCCGCCACATAATAGTGAGCCAGAATCACCGCGTTTTTCTCTTCTTTCAGTTTTCTGATTTTTTCTATAATCTCCATTTGTTCTCTCCTGTTATTGTGATTGACTGCCTGAACAGTTACAGTAGATTTTAACATATGTAAAGTTTTATGTAAAGTTTTATTGTAAAGTCATGGAGAAATTGTATAATGAAAAGGACATTTTGATATTATTTTGTTTTTGGGAACATAAAAAGAGCAATATCTCTTTTTTCAGAAATATTGCTCCAATGATTATTCATATAAACTACTGTGCAAAAATACCCGGAACTTCCGGAACAGCCGGTCAGATCCTGTTGCTGCTGTTTTACAGAGCTTTAATTCGTCTCAAAGCTTCTTCTGTATTCTCCTGACTTCCGAAACCGGTCAGACGGAAATATCCCTCACCGCAGGAACCGAAGCCTGAACCGGGGGTACCTACCACATTAGCTTTTTCCAGCAGATAATCGAAAAATTCCCATGAAGTCATGTTATCAGGTGTCTTCAGCCATACATAAGGTGCATTCACACCGCCTGAAACCGTGTATCCCATGTCTGCCAGAGAGGTGCGGATCGTCCGGGCATTTTTCATATAATATGCCACCTGAGCCTGTGTCTGCTCTTTTCCTTCGGGAGTATACACTGCAGCACCTGCTGCCTGAACGATGTAGGATACACCGTTCATCTTTGTTTCCTGATGCTTTGTCCAGAGAGTATGCAGGGATACACCGTCACGCACCAGTTCTTTGGGGATTACGGTAAAACCAAGTCTGGTACCGGTAAAGCCCGCATTCTTGGAGAAGGAACGCATTTCAATGGCACAGGTCTTTGCACCTTCGCATTCGTAAATGGTATGTGCCACATCTGCTTCGGAAATATATGCTTCATAAGCCGCATCATAAATAATTACAGCACCGATCTTATTGGCATAATCAACCCATTCCTGAAGCTGATCCTTTGTTACGGCAGCACCTGTAGGATTATTCGGGAAACACAGATAAATCAGATCCGGATTCTCTTTTGGAAATTCGGGTGCGAAGTTATTGGACGCATAGCAGGGCATGTAGATAAGGTTGCTCCATCTTCCGGCATCTTTCATATAATCACCTGCGCGTCCGATCAATGCATTGGAATCCACATAAACAGGATATACCGGATCGCAGACCGCAACCCTGCAATCCAGACTGAAAATATCTCCCAGATCGGCAGAATCGCATTTGGCCCCGTCATTAACAAAAATCTCATCTGCTGCAATATCGGTTCCTCTTGACTTATAATCATGCTCAACGATCAGATCACGCAGAAACGCATATCCTTCATAATCGGGATACCCCTTGACTTCCTTTCCCATCAGATCTGCTGCTTCATGCATGGCCTTCACAATGGCAGGAGCCAGAGGAAGGGATACATCCCCGATACCGAGGCGGACGATGGACTTATCCGGGTTGGCTTCGGAATATTCTTTTACTTTACGTCCGATTGTTGCAAATAAATAACTACCGGGTAATTTCAGATAATTCTGGTTGATCATAACTGTTTTCTCCTTCATATTATTATCGCTGTCCGAACGCAGTTATAACTTCTGCCGGTTATCCGTAAAAAACTTCCCCTCAGATTTTAACCGTAAAATTTTAACAATAAAAGCCGGAAAATGTTCTAACTGCAGGAACAGGGTAATTTTAACATAGAACTTCTGCCACTTCAAGAGTCGGAAATACAAAAATCCTCTCTGAGTCCGCGGACTCAGAGAGGACCTGTAGAATGTATTAAAATACGCGGCAGTTCATCACTGAACTGTCCTGAAATTCCGCAGATACCGGAAATCTGCCGTGAAATTTACCAGTTTTCTGTATTGCATCTGCGAACAGCATCTCTTACAGGTAAGATAAATGTAGGAGATACAGAGAGCTCATCTACGCCCATCTTCAGGAAAGTTTCTGTCAGAGCCAGATCTGCACCCAGCTCTCCGCAGATACCTACCCATGCGCCGCCTTTATGACCATTATCAATAATCATCTGCAATGCTCTCAGAACAGCGGGATGATGAGGATCGTAGAACTCATCCAGCTTCGGATTCTGACGGTCAATTGCCAGCAGATACTGTGTCAGATCGTTGGTACCAACAGAGAAGAAATCAACCTCTCTGCCCAGTTCCTCACTGATCATAACTGCTGCAGGAGTCTCGATCATAACACCGATCTCCACATCCTTGTATTCAAGACCCTCCGCCTTCAACTCATCTTTTACTTCCTGCAGAATCGCTTTAATCTGATGAACCTCATCCACAGAAATGATCATCGGGAACATAATGGAAATGTTTCCGAATGCGCTTGCACGAAGCAGCGCACGAAGCTGAGTTTTGAAAATATCTTTGCGTGTCAGGCAGATACGGATCGCTCTGTAACCCAGTGCCGGATTATCTTCCTTATCCAGATTGAAATAATCCACCTGCTTGTCAGCACCGATATCCAGTGTTCGGATGATAACCTTCTTGCCGCCCATGTTCTGAGCTACTGTCTTGTAAGCCTGGAACTGTTCTTCTTCTGAAGGATACGTGGAGGATTCCAGATAAAGGAATTCACTTCTGAACAGACCGATACCTTCCGCATCATTTGCCAGTGCAGATGCAGTATCTGCAACACTGCCGATATTGGCATAAAGATGAATTGATTTTTTGCCGTCAGCAGTTACGGTTTCCTTACCTTTTAACTCGGATAACAGCTGTCTCTTCTTTTCATCTTCTTCCATCTGGGCTCTCATGGCTTCCAGATATTTCTCATCAGGATCGATGGTAACAGTTCCCGTGTAGCCATCAACAACTGCCATTCTGCCTCTCCACTCTCTGTTGATCGGAATACCGATCAGAGCGGGAATATTCATGGTACGTGCAAGAATTGCTGTATGAGAATTGGAAGAACCATGCTCTGTTACAAAAGCCAGAAGCTTGGACTTATCCATCTGTACAGTTTCACTGGGAGCCAGGTCATCTGCCACCAGAATAACCGGTTCATCCAGTGCACCCATATCCGTATCACGGCCCAGAAGTACAGCAACAAGACGCTCGGAAATATCCTTGATATCAGCTGCTCTTGCTTTCATGTATTCATCATCCATGGCTGCAAACATGGCTGCAAAGTTATCACCTGTGGTTGCTACTGCATATTCTGCACAGACCTTCTCATCCTGAATTGTATTGGTGATTGCATCCAGATAATCTTCGTCATCCAGCATCATCTTGTGAACTTCGAAAACAGCTGCATTATCTTCACCGACTTCCTTTACCGCTTTCTGGTAAATTCTGTCCAGCTGGCTGATTGCTACAATCTTTGCAGCTTCCAGACGCTTGATCTCCTGCTCGGGATCTTCAATTTTTTCTCTTTTGACCTGGTATTCATTCTTCTCATAGAAGTAAACTCTACCGATTGCGATTTTCTTAAAAATGGATTTACCTGTATATTGTTCCATATTAATACACCCTGAAATTTATATTTACAGATTAGCTTTGAAAAATTCCTGCATAGCAGCGATGGCAGCATCTTCGTCTGCACCTTCAGCAGATACAGTTACTTCATTGCCTGTCTTAACTCCCATGCCCATGATAGCCATCAGCTTGGTAGCTGCTGCTTTCTTTCCGCCGCATTCCAGAGTAATTGCGGATTCGAATTTCTTGGCTTCTTTTACAAGAAGTCCTGCAGGACGTGCGTGGATACCGATTTCGTCTGTAATTACATAGTTAAATGATTTCATGTGATTTTACCTCATCTTTCCTAAAAATATTTTTGATTTTTACCTGATGAGAATCAATCAACAGCCCGGATCATTAATCTGCCTGTACGATTAATCCCATACGTGAAAATTGGTGATAAATTCCATCATCCTGCACACTTTCGCAGACGAAGTCCGCTATTTCCTTCAGTTCAGGGCACGCGTTGCCCATAGCTATCCCCGTATGCGCAGCGCGGATCATCTGAAAATCATTCATACTGTCTCCGAAAGCCACAGTATCCTCCATACTCATGTCATAATACAGACATACTTTCTGCATGCCTTCGCCTTTATCCATACCTTTGCGAATAATCTCACCATTAAAGACGGATGCGCCCGCCTGAAAAGGATGGATTACATAATTAAATACAGGGGCGAGTTCCGGTTTCGTTGCTTCCAGATCATTCAGATCAGTACAGGTGAAGCAAAGTTTATAGGCTCCGTTGTGAGGATATTCATCAAATCTCTTGATGTCCAGGCCGCTCTCCATCTCTCTCTGCATACGGACCAGTTCGGAATTCGCAGGATCTGCTGATGCACTTTGCAGCAGTTTGTCCATTGCTTTGTCGGTATAGATCCCCTCAGGGCTTTCAATACGACAGAATATGTGGTTTTTATGGAATACATCTATGCAATATTGTACCAGACTTTCATCCATTAAGCAATCAAAAATTACATTTCCCTCAACTTCAATATGACTTCCCGCACTGGCAACAATCCCGTCAAATCCACAGTCAAGTATATCCTTCCCAATAATCGGCATATTTCGTCCGGTGCATATCAATACCTTATGTCCGTTTTCCCTCGCAAGACGTATCGCCTTCCGGACTTTTTCCGACGGTTTCCCCAAAGGAACTGTCAGTGTCCCGTCAATATCCAGAAATACGATTTTTTTCCCTGTCTCCATTCTGTTTTTCCTTTTCCATTTACTTTCAAATTAATTGTTCGACTATTTCTTAATCTGTTCCTTTTTTTAAATGAACATATTAAATTATTTTACAGAAATCAGTTTGTCCAGTGCTTTTATTTCCCCTGTCTTCTCAAGCGTGAACCGTTCAAACTCGTCAGAATTGCACACCAGAACCGCAGTAGTAATATCATAACCGGCTGCTTTGATTTTATCCCTGTCAAATTGAAGCAAAAGCTGCCCGGCCCTGACTGTATCGCCCTCATTTACGAAGCTTTCATAGTATTTCCCCCCAAGCTCCACGGTATTGATTCCCACATGAATCAGAAGCTCCAGTCCATCATCTGATGTCAGCCCCACAGCATGCTTTGTATCAAAAATGCTGTTTACTGTTCCGTCAAAAGGAGCATAGACAGCATTACCGGAAGGAATAATACCGGCTCCATCCCCCAGAACACCGGCAGCAAAAGTGGAATCGCTGATTTCTTCTCTCCTGATTACCTGACCATCCATGGGAGCATATACGGTATTCGGTTCACAGCTGATACCCGATATATTTTCCCCGCTTTTTCTTTCTGTTTTTCCTGCAGATTCGTTTCGCTGTTCCTCTTCTTCATGCCAGATCATCCAGCATACTGCAAAAGAAACCGCAAATGAAATCAGCAGCATCAACGCATACTGCAGAGTACAGTTTGTAGTAATCAGAAAACCTGGAATACCGGTTACGCCGTTTGCTGTGGCACCAACACCCATGATCGCACCAAACGCAGCACCCACAGCACCTCCTGCCATACCTGCAATCAGGGGCTTCATAAAACGCAGATTCACACCAAAAATAGCCGGCTCTGTAATGCCAAGAGCTGCAGACAGAGCAGAAGGAATGGCAATTGTTTTTGTTTTAGCTTTTTTGCATTTAACAGCAACAGCCAGACACGCTGCACACTGAGCAAAATTGGCTGCTGAAGCCACAGGCATCCAGGTATTCAGCCCCACATTGGACAGCATTCCCAGTTCAATGACATTATACATGTGATGCAGGCCGCATACAACAGTCAGAGGATAAATGGCACCCATCACAAAAGCCCCGATTCCATACGGAACAGCAATCAGGCTTTCCGCTGCACCCAGCACGTAATTTTCAACGGCTGCAAAAACGGGACCGATTACGATCAGTGTTGCAAAGGAAGTGACCAGCACGGTAATCAATGGTGTCACAAACAGGTCAATAACTTCCGGCACATGTTTATGCAGCCATCCTTCCAGTTTTGACATGAGAAGAACTGCAATAACAACAGGAATCACATGTCCCTGATAACCAACCTGACGAATGGTTATCACATTGCCAATCAGATGCCACACGGGAATTTCACCTTCATACCCGGAAACTGCCCACGCATTGATCAGATTGGAATGTATCATCAAAAGACCGATAACCGCACCCAGAAAAATATTACCGCCGAACACTCGGGCCGCAGATACTGCTACCAGTACCGGCAGATAGGCAAAAGCAGTATTGGCGATCATATCCAGTACAGCAAACCAGTCGCTTCCTGCAAAAGTGGGAATCGCCTTTGCCAGGGCTTCTACCAGACCCATCATCAGACCTGTAGCAACAATAGCCGGAAGAATCGGTACGAATACGTCGCCGATGGCTTTAACAGCTCTTTTCAGAATATTCTGCTGAGCTGCGGCAGCAGCTTTCACATCATCTTTCGTGGCAGCAGACATCCCGGAAACTGTCAGAAATTCATCATAAACCTTATTAACCGTACCTGTTCCCAGAATTACCTGCAGCTGACCGGAAGCAAAAAATACACCTTTCACTCCATCAACCTCTTCAATGGCTTTTGCATCACATTTTTCATTATTCACAATCACAAGACGCAGTCTTGTCGCACAATGTGCAGCCGAAACCAGATTCTCGCGTTCACCTGCAAGTGTGTAAATTTCTTTCGCAACTTTTGCGTAATCCATAATTTTCTCCTCATGTTTTCCTTTTTTCAACAGTTTCATGGTTTTATCTTGTAATCGATTACATTTTGTATTATTATATTAAACCGTTTCTTTATGGCTGTAAATGGCATTTTTTACCTATTTTCCCGCCTTGTTTTTGGTTATGTTTCTGTAAAACTCTGGTTTTGAATATTCCCCCTGTTGTTTTTATGTAATCGTATACATTTTTAGAATGCAAAACATATCCCTTTTCCGTTCTTTTTTACAAAGCCCGATTACAGACAACCGGCTGCTGCAGCAGAGAAATACTATTCCTCACATATAAAAAGACTTTCTGCTGTACCATTACCGGATTTCAGCAAAAAGTCTTTCTTATTTTTCATACGGTTCGTTTATTTATTCCGCTTCACTGAAAATTTCATACCTGTCAGGCCATGCTTTACAGATCAGAGTCAGATTATACCTGCGGGCCATTTCAACAGCCGCATCTGTGGGAACAGATTTGGAAACCAGTACGGGAATCCGGGAAGCGATCACTTTTCTGGTCATATCCGTAGGAACACGCCCTGTGGTATACAAAATACACTGCTCCCTTTTTATGTTATGCATCGCTACATATCCGATAACTTTATCCATGGCATTATGCCTGCCGATATCTTCACTGGCAAATGTTATCTTCCCGTTCACACTGAGATAACAGCTGTGCGTCCCTTGTGTTGCCCTGTGAATCCGGGATCCGGATGCAAATTCACCCGCCAGTCCGAAAATCCAGTCCGATTTCCAGTCTGACTTCTGAAGACGCTGCAGTTCTCTGCCGGCACCGGTCAGAATTACCTGATTGCCTGTACAGCATGTCGGTTCGTTTTCTACTGTCTGCAAAAGCTCCGGCTCCTGCTTCAGAAATACCCTGGCTTTGCTTCCGTAATTACAGATGTAAATACTCTCCACTTCTTCCACACTGTCAATATACCCCTCGGAAACCAGCCTTCCGATTACCAGTTCAACCAGATCAGCAGGCGTGCAGACCAGCTTTAATACCAGCTTTTCATTAATATACACATCCATAAAATGTTCGATTACAACGCGGCTGTGTCCGATTTCCCGGCTTCCGTCCGCATTGACAATCGTTTCCCCTGTTTTTCCGGCAACCTCGCCGGAATTAAATTGATTATTGATAATCATATCTTCCCCCCGGTACTTCCCCGCTCCAGAAGATCATACCCGAGTTTCAATTCCCGGGTGGTGATCCCCTCTTTCCATTTACTGATAAGATCCAGCAAAATAGAAGCTGCCTCCCGGCCGCTGGAACGGTAATAATAATCTGCAGTAGTGAGCTGCGGCATAATAATATCTGATTTCTGATCATGACCGACACCGGTAATTCGAACCTGATCCGGTACAGCAATACCATGATCACGCAGATACATCATGGCTCCTGTGGCGATGGAATCAGTGGAACAGAAAACCGCATCCACATCAGGATATCTTTCGTACAGCCTTTTCATACACTCATATCCTGAAGAAACGGAAAAAACAGCTTCCGCACATACCAGTTCTTCAGCAGGATAACCGTGATCCTTCAGTGCATCCATCATTCCTTTTCTCCGGGTCTGTCCTGCTGCCACATCCCGGTCTGTTACCCCAATATAGGCAAATCGTTTCACCTGCTGCTTCAGAAGACACTCTGCCAGATCATAGGCTGCATGATAATCATCAAAACACACACATGAAAACCCCTGAATACTCTGTCCCATAATGACCACCGGCACTTTCAGCGATTTCAGCATTTCAATATGCTCTCCTGTCACAATTGTGCCGAACAGGATCAGTCCTGCCATTTCCCGGTTTTTAAAGAGATCAAGGAAACGCAGTTCTCTTTCCATGGACTGATTGGCATTGCCCAGAAGCACTTCATAACCATTATTATCAAACACCTCTGTCAAACCGGCCATCATCCGGGATATGGACTCAGAATTAATTTTGGGAACGATTACACCGATATAATTACTCTGACCGGTCCGCATCATTCTGGCAGAAACAGACGGCGTATAGCCTGTCTCTTCAATAATCTGCTGAATCCTGTCTCTGGTTTTCCGGCTGATGCTGCCGCCGTTAAGATAACGCGAAACCGTAGCGTTGGATACTCCCGCCATCTTTGCAATTTCATTAATATTCATGGTACATCTCCATCAGATACAGAAACGCACAGAACCATGACGGTTATTAATTACCGTCACACTGTACTCTCCGCCATATTCTCCGTCCAGCGTCCACTTGATCTTCTGGTCCGACCAGATTTTAAGCCGTTTGGTTTTAAAATAGTAAAGCATCTTTGATTCCCAGTTTTTCATAACAAAGCTGGTAAGTGCCTCATTAATCTCCATCACGGATTTCGGATATCTGATCAGAAGTACTTCAAACAATCCGTCCGTCAGGTCAGCTTCCCCATTATACAGATTACTGAATCCTGCCACTCTTTCAGAATTGGTAATCAGTCCCACCAGAAATTCATCCTCAATAATCTGATCATCATAGGCCACCACTGCCTTGATGGGCTTGATCGAAGCCAGGTGATTCAGTGCACTGACCACATACGCCTGATGTCCCAGCACATTTTTAAATGACTGCGGTGTGCTGTAAGTCACATCGGTAAACATACCGAATGCAGCCGTATACAGAAAAGAATGATCGTTAAGAACTCCACTGTCCAGATTGATCACATTATCACTGATTGCCCGTCTGGCGCTTTCCATCACATCGCCTTCCAGACCAAAATTGGAGGCAAAATCATTGGTGGAACCGCAGGGAATATATCCCAGCAAAGTTCTGTAATCGCAGGCCTCCCGAAGTCCTGATACAACCTCATTGATCGTTCCGTCTCCGCCGGCACACACAATCCGGTCGAAACGCTGGCTGTTGGTCTTTACATACTCAGCGGCATGTCCCTGGTACTGAGTAATCAGCACAGAAACTTCCAGCCCTTCTTTACAATAAAGGTTCAAAATATCAATCATATAATCCGTAATTGTTTTCTTTCCTGAAACAGGATTCACAATAAAAAGCAATCTCGTAACCATATCAAAGCCTCACCCGTTTTTTGTTAAAATAAGCTGACCGCATTCTCTGTCAGGTGTTTATTAGTATAAACATTTTTGTAAAAAAGCGCAAGACTCTTTCCTGCCGCAGACACACAGGTCCGCCTGATGTGAAAAACAGCAGACTGCCGGTACGAATTATAAAAATACGAAAAAAGCAGCTGTTATTGCCGGAGTCAGGGTCAGTAACCTGTCATAAATGCAAAACAGCTGCTTTTTACGGTGGTTTACAGACAGTTCCGAACACAGAAACTATAAATTCCTGCAAACAGAGCTCTCATTCAGAACTGTCTTTCGAAAAGGAGTTATTATTATTAAATTCCCAGTTTTTCCTTCATATATTCTACGTCGGTTGATTTACCGGTATAGAGTTCAATAGCTATCAGAGCCTGGAAAAGCATCATGCTCATTCCGTTAAATACTTTTGTGCACCCGGCTTCTTTCGCCTGTTTCATCATAACTGTCTCGCGGGGAGCATATACGGTATCGGTTACAATCAGGTCCGGGCGGAAAAATGAAGGATCCGGAATATTGGAAAGCTCCTCCAGAGGATGCATTCCAACACCTGTTGCGTCACAGAAAATATCGGCTTCCTGCATTTTTTCTCTCAGAAAGTCAAGATCAGCCAGATCATTCATGGTCGCTTTGCATGCTGTATTGCTGTTGATCTTTTCTACAATTTCCTCTCCGCGGGAATAGAACTTGTCTTTGATATTAAAGACGTGAAGCTCTGCAATACCATCAAGAGCACCTCTTACAGCAATGGCTGTGGCAGCGCCGCCGGTTCCGATCAGAACCATTTTCATACCCTTATAATCGATTCCTTCTTCTTTGATTCCCTGCCAGTATCCCATACCGTCAGTGTTGTACCCTTTTAATCTGCCGGTAACATTTCCATTTTCATCGCGTGTATTTACAACAGTATTGATTGCACCGCAAAGCTGTGCAGCCTCATCGACTTCTTCCAGATACTTATGTACAACCGTTTTATTCGGCATGGAAATATTGGAACCCAGCATCTTTAACGCACGGATACTGTTCACCGCTGCTTCCAGAGAATCATTATCCACTTCAAATGCAAGCTGAATCACATCATCTCCGTTTTTATCATATGCAAGATTATGTGTTGTGGGTGACTGTGTATGGCGAATCGGATACGCCATTAATCCAACTAATTCTGTATGTCCTGTAATGTTTGGCATGATGATTACCTCTTTTCTTTTTTATGTCTTATCTATGTATTTTTCATGTATTTTCAATATGTGTTTTCAATATATCTGCAGTACTGATATATTTTCCGGTTATCCGATCTCGTTCAGATCCAGAAATCCTCTGGATTCCAGCACATTCAGAATCGCACGTCCTTCCATGGTTCCTTCCATGATACGGCGGGCGCGGACAGAATCACCAATGGGATAAACATAAGTATCCGTATCGGCAAATGCTTCTTCAAGTGCCGGAAGAAGCGGATTATTTGACCGCATACCAAGGCAGTTGAAACCGAGATCAAAATCAAGCTCTTTGATTTCTCCCTCCGGTGTTTTCACAACAAAAGCATTTTCCTTCACTTCCTGAAGAGCCGTATTCACATATTCTTTAACACCATATTTATCGTGTGTTTCACGCATGGAGCACTTTGTAATGGGATCAGCCATCATGCCGATTGCGGGAAGCATGTCTACAATGGAACATTCTGCTCCACGCGGTGCAAAATACTCAATGACATCCAGACCTACAGATCCGCCTCCCATGACAACAACCTTTTTTCCCCTGCAGAAATCATCCGGATATTTACCGGCATTCAGATTGTTAATCATATCAAAAATCGTTGCCACATTGCCGGCTGCAATATTCTCTCTCAGACCGGGAATCGGAGGAACCACCGGAGCAGAACCTGTGGCATTTACAACAATGTCCGGCTTGAAGTTTTTGATATTCTCAATGGCAGCTTCCGTATTTAAGAACAAATATAAGTTGGGCAGTTTCTCAGCGCGTTTTTCCAGGTATCTCGGAAAATCTTTCATACGTGTCTTGCTGGGAAGATCGGAAATAAATGTGGATAAGCCGCCCACATGGTCTTTCTTCTCCAGAACAAATACGTTGCAGCCAACCTCGGCTGCGGTACAGGCAGCCTCAAGACCGGCAGTACCTGCTCCGACTACAACCACGTTGCAGTTTCTGTTTACTTTTAACTTTTTATAAACATCGCCTTCCGGTACAGCCGGGTTTACGGTACAGCGTATCGGATGATTGACACCGATACGATTTCCTGCACATCCCACATTGCAGGAAATGCATTTACGGATCATATCATCTTCACCTTTCTGAACCTTTACTACCCAGTCAGGATCAGCAATCAGCCCGCGGCCCATACCAACAATATCCACATCGCCGCTTTCCAGTACTTTTTCAACCACTTTCGGATCACGATAGTTACCGGCATTGATGACCGGTTTGCCGAATCTGTCTTTTACGGCTCTTGCCTGGTAGGAACGCCATCCGTCAGGCATGAAGTTTGAATCGATCTGATACTGAAGAGACGGATTCAAGCCGCATGATACATCATAGATATCCACAAATTCATCCAGGTACTCCAGATATTCCAGCGTATCTTCCAGTGTATTTCCTCCCGGTACACGTTCTTCTGCAGAGATGCGGACGATAATCGGGAACCAGGGACCAACCTGTTTCCTTACCTCTTCCAGTACCATACGGGGAAAACGCAGACGATTCTCCACTGATCCGCCGAATTCGTCTGTTCTTTTATTATAGTACGGAGAAATAAACTGGCTCATCAGGTAAGAATGTCCGCAATGAATCTCAACGGCATCAAAACCGATTGCCTGTACTCTTTTTGCAGCTTCTCCGTATTTTTTTACTGTAGTAAAAATTTCTTCTTTCGTCATGGGACGCGGAATTTCACCGCCGACCTTTGTCGGAATGTTGGATGAAGAAACGGTTTCCATTCCGGTCCTGGCAGAAGAAGCAGATGCACCTGCGTGATTGATCTGAACAGCAACTGTCGCACCATTCTTGTGCAGATTCTCAACCAGCTGATAGTAGCGCGGCATAAAACTGTCATGATCAATACGTATCTGACTTGTTCCGTTGGAACCCACAGGGTATTCTACGTTGGCATTTTCCAGGATAATCAGACCAACGCCGCCTTTTGCACGTAATGAATAATAGTTCATATGACGATTACTCATCTCACCGCTTGTTTCACCGTAATTGGTTCCCATGGGAGTCATGGCAATACGGTTGCGAATGGTCATTCTTTTTACTGTTAAAGGTTCGAAAATCTTAGGATAATTTGTTTTCATGAATCCCTCTCCTTATCTGTTATTTCAGTATTATTCAGGTTGAGGTGCTTCTTCTGTTTGTGACAATATCATTATACCTCCGCAAATCCATAACGTAAAATACATTTTTTGTCAGATATTGATACATTAAAACTATTATTCGGTACAGAACGGTTTCTGCTTCATATATTGAATGAATCTCCTGACAGCCGGCAGCTGATACCTGTCTTTTACCCAGAACATAAAAGTCTGATGTGCCAGATTAATATCTTCGAGTTTATGGATATTGACACGATTTTCATCAACTTCTTCTATATTGGGTACAAGCGCGATTCCGAAAGCCTCGCTCACCATGGCAACAATGGAATGCTCATCAGGACATTCCACCACAATATTCGGATGAAGTGAAAATCTTTTATATAACTGATTTGTATAATTCCCAAGCCAGGATTCCTGATCATATCCGATAACAGGGTAATGATTGATTTCCTGAAGCGAAACAGCTTCTCTGGCGGCCAGTTCATGTTCCTTAGGGGTGATCAGTACAATTTCATCTGATAATACAGGAAAAAATTCAAAATCATCCCGATCCGTATATCCTCCGAAACCCACATCCAGCTCACCGGACTGAACTTTTCCTGCAATGGCTGACGTATGATTCTGATAAAAATTGAATGTAACATTTTTATTTTCCTCCCGATTCAGAAAATTTCTTACATTATGCGGAATGTAACGACTGGCAAGCGGAAATACATACCCGATATCAATCCTTCCTCCGTCACCCGACAATTCTTTCATTTTATTTCTGGCAATCTCACACTCAGTAATGATTTTATTTGCATGTTCCAGAAATAATTTTCCACTTTTGGTCAAATGAACGCCTCTCCCGTTTTTTTCAAAAAGGAGTACTCCCAGCTCATTCTCCAGAGCAGCAATAGAACGGCTCAGCGATGGCTGTGAAATATAAAGATCCTCAGCTGCTTTCCGATAATTTTCATATCGGGCAACTGTCTGAAAATAATAGAGCTGATTAAGTGTCATATGATCCCCCTTTTCCTGTTATGGTTTTCTGTTTATAACTCTTTTATCTATAGTCTTTTATTTTGCAATTATAACATTTCAATAGCCTGAATGCATCAATTTTTGCACAGATTAGTATTGGAAATCCTGCGCAAACACTGGTAAAATACAGACATACAAATCGTTAGTTTTTTAACGAAATATTACTGTGTTTCTTTTGTTTGTGACAGAATTCAAGAAACGCAAAGGAGAATACAATTTATGAACAAAAAGTACTTACCAAGTGCATTGATCCTGTACCTGAATTATTTTATCCACGGTGTGGGCTGTTCCATTCTGGGACAGGCTGTCATCAAAGATTCTCTGGCGGCCAGCTGGGGAGTACAGGCAATGGCAATTACCGCAATTTCCGCAGCTCTCGGTCTTGGCAGACTGATTGCTCTTCCGTTTGCAGGTCCTCTTTCCGATAAACTGGGGCGCCGTATTTCCTGTATAATCGGAGGTGCATCTTACGCCATCTATTTAATCGGTCTTGCACTTGCATTCAATGCAGGAGCAAATGGCGGTTACCAGATCGCCTATATCTGTGCAATCCTCGGCGGTATTGCAAATTCTTTCCTTGATACCGGCATCTATCCTGCTGTCGGCGAAATATTCTATTCAGCACCCGGTGTCGCAACCATGGGAATCAAGTTTTTCATCGCAATTTCCCAGATGCTGCTTCCATTCGTACTCGGTGTTGCCGTAACCACAACAAGCACCGGTCTTGTATCCTACAACCCGCTGTTTATCGGCTGCGGTATATGCTACATTATACTGGTAATTCTGATTTTCTTTGCTCCGCTTCCTGATTCCGATGCAAAACAGGAGAAAAAAGAAGGTCTGCTGGTGAGCCTGAAAAAAACCCACTTTTCCATCGAATCCATCGCAATGATCCTGATCGGATTTACCTGTACCGGTACATTCCAGTTATGGCTGAACTGCGCTCAGAACTTTGCCAAAGAAGTAGTTGGGTGGACCGATCCTTCCATTATGCAGACCTGGTACTCAATGGGAACAATGCTTGCCCTGATCGTAACTGCACTTCTGACCCGCAAAATCAGAGATGTACGTTTCATCATGGCTTACCCGATCATCTGTCTCGTGACCATGATTCTGGTACTCATGGGAAAATCCCAGACACTTTGCATCGCAGGTGCATTTGTAATCGGATGGGCAGGAGCAGGAGGACTTCTCCAGATTGTTACTTCCGTATGCAACATGCTTTTCCCCAGAATCAAAGGCACTGTAACTGCACTGGTCATGATTGCATCATCCCTCTGCAACTATACCATCTTAACAGCAGCATCCAAAATGACTCCTTCCAGTGTTATGATGATGAATATCGTTCTCACTGCCATCGGAGTACTCCTGGGAGTATTTGTAAATCTTCGCTATGCAAAAATGGTTGAACTTGCATCAGAAGAATAAATTGATTATAATAGGACATATTTGTCTTTAAAGCTTTAATGTTGAAAAGAATACCTGAAACTCCTGGAAAAACAATAAAATATTAAAAAGAAAGGATACTATATATGAATACCGTTTGTGTTAGAGATATTGAAATCGGTGCCGGCATTCCGAAAATATGTGTACCGATCGTTGGCGTTACCAAAGAAGACATCATTGCTGAAGCAAAAACATTTGATTCCATCCCTGTCGACGTCGTCGAATGGCGTGTGGACTGGTTTGAAGGAGTGTTTGACTTTGACCGGGTCCTGGACGTACTGAAAGATCTCAGAAAAGCTCTGGGAAACACACCCATCCTCATGACTTTCCGTACTTCAAAGGAAGGCGGCGAAAAAGCTATTGAAGATGATGCTTATGCTGAACTGAACATAAAAGCAGCACAGTCAGGATATGTGGATCTGGTTGACGTGGAAGCCTTTACCGGCGATGAAATCGTAAAAAAAATCATTGAAGAGGCTCACGCCGCAGGTGTAAAAGTAGTTGCATCAAACCATGATTTCTTCAAAACTCCCCCTAAAGACGAAATCATCAGCCGCCTTAGAAAAATGCAGGAACTTGGGGCTGACATCCCGAAGATTGCCGTTATGCCCCGGAACAGAAAAGATGTTCTCACACTTCTGGCAGCCACTGAAGAAATGGTATCCGAGTACGCTGACCGTCCCATAATCACCATGTCCATGTCCGGTACCGGTGTCATCAGCCGTCTTTGCGGGGAAGTGTTCGGTTCCGCACTGACATTTGGTGCAGCAAAAAAAGCCTCCGCTCCCGGTCAGATGGGTGTAAATGATTTAAGTACAGTACTGGGATTACTTCATAATGCATTATAAATGCTGTAAGCACAACAGTTTTACAGCAGTATAATCCTTATAAATCAAAGTTTCCAGTATTTATAAATTGCCGGGGCCCCTACAGGGCTTCTGGCAATATTTCGTTGTTTCCAGCAGGAGGTAGAAATGAAAAAAATAATCCATTGGCTTGATGAAAATCTCGAAGAATTTATTTTGATTCTTCTTCTGATCGGTATGACAATCATCATGGGCATACAGGTGCTCTGCCGTTATGCATTGGGAATGTCTCTTTCCTGGTCGGAAGAACTGACACGCTATTTATTCATATGGAGTGGTTTCATCAGCGTCAGTTACTGCAGCAAAAAATGTCTTTCAATTAAAATTGAACAGTTTGTCGCAATTTTCCCCAGACGGGGTAAAGCAATTTTCAAAGTGATCAATCACACATTTGAACTGATATTTTTTATCTATATGATTCCCTTTGCCTGGTCCTACATGATGTCTGCCGTAACCAGTGGACAGGTTTCTCCTGCCTGCTCCATTCCCATGTACTATGTTCAGTCGGCACCTTTTGTCTCTTTTATCCTCGTTGCATTTCGTATCCTGCAGCGCTGGATCATTGAATTCCGCATTGCCAGAGGAGAGCAGGTATTCGATCCGGCACATCCCGAAAGAAACACCCCCGAGTCGTTTATTGAAGCCAATACAGACCCGGAATGTGATCCGGCAGCCCAGGTCACTGCCGATAACCGGATTAACAACCTGAAAAAAAGCAGATAAGGAGGTTCTGTAATGCCCGTTGTGTTATTATTCATTATTTTCGTGATCGGATTGATCATCGCAATTCCGGTATCAATTACACTTGGAATCACATCGGTCCTTCCGTCCGTTTTTGACCCGTCTTTTACTGTTGGAGCAAAATACCTGATCCGCGCCATGTTCGGCGGACTCGACTCTTTTCCTCTTCTGGCGGTTCCAATGTTCGTTCTGTCCGGAATCATTATGGCAAAAGGCGGAATTTCCAGAAAACTTTTTGATATTTTCGCATATTTTCTCGGAAATCTTACAGCGGGAATGCCCTGCGCAGTAATCGTAACCTGCCTTTTTTACGGGGCAATTTCCGGCTCCGCACCTGCTACTGTTGCTGCAGTGGGAAGTATGACCATTCCGATACTGACCGGTCTTGGCTACGATCTGACTTTCAGTACTGCTGTTGTGGCCGTTGCCGGCGGTCTGGGAGTCATCATACCTCCCAGCATCCCTTTTATCATGTATGGTATGGCTTCCGGCTCTTCCGTCAGTGATCTGTTTCTGGCAGGCATCATTCCCGGCCTTATGATTGGCGGACTTCTCATGTTTTATGCAATTTTTTACTGTAAACGCCATGGTGAGGATAAAGAAAAAATCCACGCCGAAGTAAAGAGACTGCATGATAAAGGGTTCTGGAATGTGGTAAAAGAAAGCTTTTTTGCTATTCTGAGTCCTGTAATTATCCTTGGCTGCATCTACAGCGGAATCGCATCTCCCACTGAAGCCGCAGTTATCTCCGTATTTTACGCACTGTTCATCAGTCTGTTTGTTTACAAAAGCATTCATGTAAAGGATATCCGGGAAATTCTCCGGGAGGCAGTAAAAACCTACACGCCGATTCTTTTTATCCTGGCAACCTCCATTGCTTTTTCAAGAGTTCTGACCCTGATGCAGGTACCTCAGACAATCAGCGAATTTATCAGCAGCAACTTCCACAGTTCAGTCCTGATCCTGCTGGTTATCAATCTGTTCCTTCTGATTGTGGGAATGGTCATGGATACCACACCTGCCATTCTGATACTGACGCCGATTCTCCTGCCTCTTGTAACAAATCTTGGTATGAATCCCGTTCAGTTCGGTGTGATCATGGTTGTAAACCTTGCCATCGGATTTGTAACACCTCCAATCGGAGTTAACCTTTTTGTGGCCAGCTCATTGACAGATGTTCCGGTTATGAAAATCGCCGGAAAATCTGCACCGATGATTGCATACTTTTTAGCGGCACTGCTTCTGATTACGTTCATTCCGTCAATCTCTCTGGCTTTGCTGTAGGAGGAACAAAGCATGAATTTTAATAAAATCAATACTCATCTCTTCTCTGTCGGATTCATCTTTATGGTGGCTGTCTGCTGCATTCTTACAGGCTGCAGCAAATCAGACCGGTCTGATGTACAGCGTTATGCATGGCCTCTGGCTACTGCCAGCCCGGAGGACACAGTTACACAGATTTTCGCGGAAAAATTTGCAGATGAAGTATCAAAACTCAGCAACGGAAACATGAAGATTCAGGTATACCCCAACTCCACACTTGGCGGAGACCGCGATCTTCTGGAAACATGCTCTGATGGGGATATCCCATTTATTGTACAGAATACAGCTCCGCAGGTTGCCTTCATGCCCGATCTGGCTGTTTTCGATCTGCCCTGTGTTTTCGATTCCCTGGATGACTGCAGAAAAACCATCGACAATCCGGAATTTTATACTCTCATCAGTGATGTTTATGAAAAAGGCGGTTATCATCTGCTGGGAATGGCTGATCAGGGATTCCGCGTCATGAGCACCAATAAAAAAATAACGGAACCGGCCGATTTTAAAGGTCAGAAAATACGAACCATGGAAAACAGTTACCACCTGGCTTTCTGGAAATGCCTGAACGCCAATCCTGCACCCATGAGTTTCAGTGAAGTTTATATCGGTCTGCAGCAGCATACCATCGATGCTCAGGAAAATCCCTACGAGGTTATCGTATCCAACAGACTGTATGAACAGCAGGATTATATTGTGGAAACAAATCATCTGCCGCATCTCATTTCTCTGATCGTCAATAATGACTTTTTCCGGAATCTCTCTGAAGAAGATCAGAAAATCATGACTCAGGCTGCAGAAACAGCAACAGAATATGCCCGCGAACAATCCGACCAAAGGATTGCAGAACGCAGAAAAATCATTGAAGACAGCAAAACACAGATTATCACTCTTTCCGATGAAGTAAGAAATGACATCCGCCAAAGCGCCGGAAAAGTATACGATTCCATCAGAGCAGCCATCTCAGAGGAGATTTACAATGCGTATCTGGAAAATGAATAATCAATAATATCCCGAAATGAGGCTTATGGCATAACTTTACAGTCTATGCAAAGCCTCATCTCTATATTCCCTTAATCCGGCTATTATCGGGATACTTTTTTCACATTCTCCAGACGAACATAAAACTGCTCATAAAAATCATGTTCTCCTTTATAAGACTGCACATAAAAAGTGGTCAGAATATACATAATCTTCTCCTTCACTTTTGCTTCATCCGGGCAGCCCCGAACACTTTCCTGCATGTCCTCCAGAAAATAGTGCCAGTCCACAACAAACTGATCATATCGCTTCACATCCGGTGTATCAATCCATTTGCGCACCTTTACCTTGGAACGATTTTCCTTTTTGCATTCATGTACCTGCAGAAAATAATCAAATCCCCGTCCTTCTTCCCTGTAGATCCTTCCCAGAGGGAATAATCGACAGATTCCGGGACGAACCGAATGAATGCGGCATCTTCCCTCCCCGGTCAGAAAAGCACACCGCTCCTCCTGACCATTCATCTTCAGATTGGGGAGGATAATACCATCTACCACATTCAATTCGATGCAGCCATCCATCAGATGCTGAAAATCCGTATGCAGTCCTGTTGTCAGCCGGAACATGTCGAAAGGATCCAGTACAATGGAATTACCCATACCCCGGCAGCATGCCGAACATCCCCGGCAATCCCCGCAATCTGCTTTAACCATATCATTTAATCCATATAATTTTCCATCGGAAATCTCCCGCATATCTACTCTTCTTTTCATAATCCTGTATCTCTTTTCCTGTTTTATCTATGAATTCTTTTCTTCATCCCCAACCCATTCAGAGCTCCCATCGGGCGTGGCTGCCTTTTTCATCTCTGGTTACAACCAGCTTCTGTTCAATCTGCTCCTTCAGCTCTGTCACATGGGAAATAATTCCAATGAGGCGCTTCTGACCTGCCAGCTCATTCAATACACGGATTGCATCCTCCCTGGACTGTTCATCCAGTGAACCAAATCCTTCATCAATAAACATGGTGTCCAGATGTACTTTTCCTGCCCGGCTCTGAATAATATCAGCCATGCCAAGTGCCATGGAAAGAGCAGCCATGAATGACTCTCCACCTGAAAGTGTCTTCACATCTCTTGTTTTCCCGGTAACCAGACTGTATACATCCAGATCAAGCCCTGCTGCACCGCCTCCACTGAAATTCTCATAACTCCGGCACTGAAGAATAAACTGATCTCTTGTCATGATCCTCAGCCGCTTATTTGCTTCGTGAATGATCTCTTCAAAATACCGTCTCAGCATATACGTCTGAAAATCCAGTTTAAGATCCAGTTTTCCATTGGCAGTCCGATTCAGATGATATACAACATTATATTCAGACTTTATCTTATCATAATCCCTGAGCAGCCTGCGCAGATTGGAAACTCTCTTTTTATTATTCTCCAGAACACTGAAAATGTTTTTACTTTTCTGCTGCTGCTGCCTGCTTTTCTCCTGAAGTGCTGCCTCCTGTTCCTGCCAGAGGCTTAAATCCGCAATCTCCTTATCCTTCAGCTGGAGTTC
The DNA here is from genome assembly GCA_034086685.1 of Lachnospiraceae bacterium. Lineage (GTDB taxonomy): Bacteria > Bacillota > Clostridia > Lachnospirales > Lachnospiraceae > TWA4. The sequence continues at coordinate 22,777 of JAXDZY010000110.1, read as the reverse complement.
GTATGTCTGTATCTGAGACTGTATGCTGATACAGTCTTTTTCATAAGCATCGCACGCTGCTTCCTGTTCTTTAATTGTTTCCGGCTTCATCCGGCTTTTCAGATAAGTCTCCTTATCAGCAAAACCATGTTCTTTGAGAGATAGCGCAAACGCTTTATACGACTGTATCAGCTGCTCTTTCACCTGTTTTTTCTGTTCTTCTCCCGCCTGATAACGGCCACGGATCTCCTGAAGCATATCACTGGCCTCTGATAACGCTTTTTGTGATTCCATCAGTTCCCGTTCCATATGCTCCACCTGTCTTCTCAGAGAATCCATCTGCTTTTGAGCAGCCTGCCTGTTTTCATATGAAAGCCTGGATCGATATCCTTTGATCTCCGTCTCAAGTCTGGCACAGATGATCTTCTGCTGTTCCTGCTGTTTTTCCATCTCTGCCAGCTGCTCCCGATAAACAGACAGTTCTGTTTCCAGATGTTTTAACTTTTTTCCTGTCATTTCAAAATCTTTCAGACGTTTTTCAGATGTTTTTCTGAATTCTTCTGCTTTTTCAGTCTCCTCTTTCCAGAGCAGCAGGGTTTCGTCCAGCCTGTTCCACAAATCCTCATCCCATTCTGCCTCCTGGACAGACGACACCATATCTCCCAGATTAATCCCCGGCTGCCGCAGTGCAGTCTTCAATTCCACTTTAAGTGTACTCAGCATCCCTTCCTGTTCCCGGCACAGTTCCGTCTGAGATGCCACTTTCTGCTCCAGAGTTTCCACCTTTAGTTTTTTTTCTTCAGTCTCCTTTTCAGTCACCGCATGAACAGATAAAGCCGCCTTCGCCGGATGATTTGTGGAACCACACACAGGACAGGGCATACCTTCTTCCAGCTTCTCTGCCATCAAACCAGCCTGCCCTGCAATAAATGCCTGATAAGCATACTGATAAGCAGCCAAAGCCTCACCGTGAGCTTTCAGAAATTTTTCCAGCTGCTTTTTTTCCTTTTTGCATCGTTTCCCAAGCTGCTGGAATTCACTGCGTTTTCCACAGATTTCAGCCAGAAGCTTCTCCTTATCCACCATCCTTTTATAATTATCCACAGACTGATAGTAAAGCTCCTGACAACCTGCACGTGCTTCCTGTTCTTCATTCAGTTTCTTCTGAAGCTTCTCCTGCTTCCGGATCTCATCATGCAGCTGCCCTGTCTTTTTCTCCACTTCTTTCATCCTGCTGCAAGCTGTTTTCAGATCACTCTCCTGCTTCTGAAGCGCATCATAATACTCCATGGAATTTTCAAGAACTGCCATTTCTTTCTGAAGGCCGGGCAATTGATCCTCTCTCCTGCCGGCAGTTTTCTTCAACCATTCCTCAGCCTGGTTTTTCTGACGCTCCTGCTGCTCAATCTGTTTCTTTAACTGTTCCAGTTCCTCTGTCAGCTGCTGCAGCTGTGTATTGCATGCAGACACCAGCCTGGCTTTTTCTTCCACAAATAAAGCATTCCGTGCCGCCTGGCAACCCATACGAACAGCTGTAAACTTCTCTTTCTGTCCCTGCAGAGTCTCATACCGTTTAAGTGCCTGATGATAACGTTCAAAAAGATCATTCACAGCTTTACCTGCAGTAATCTGTCCGCGGATGGCCGTCAGCTGATCATCCAGCTGTTTCTTCTTATCCTCCGCCTCTTTCTCCTGTTCCTCTTCCTCTCTGATAAGCTTCTCCAGAAGAGCAAACAGTTCTTCATTACTGTTCTGTGAAATCCCGTCCTTCTTCCTGTCCATCCATTCTTTCAGAAAACTACTGTCCTTTGGTACCTGTATCCCTTCCAGTTCCCGTTCACTGAATTTCTGCAAATCAGCACGCTTTCCGTAAAGAGCCTTGCAGCGGTCATTCAGCTGCATCTGTACACGATTATACATATCCGTACCGAATATCTTCTCAAAAATCGCTTTTCTTTCATTGGAAGAAGCCAGCAAAAGTTCCCTGAAATCTCCCTGAGCAATCATGGCAACCTGACAGAATTGATTCATATCCAGCCCTACAATCTCTTCAATCTTTTTATTGGTCTCCTTGACTTTGCCCGGAAAAACAGTTCCATCCGGCAAAAACAGCTCCACTTTTCCTGTCTGACCGGCAATATCCGGTCTCCTGCTGATTACATACACCTGTCCGGCCTCTTCAAATGTATATTCCACCCATGTCTTAACTTTCGGTGCCGCAAACTGGCTTCCCATCATCTTTCCGGTCCTCCGGTTGCCGCTGGTATACCCGTACAGTGCAAATGTAATTGCGTCAAATATGGTAGTCTTGCCGGCACCGGTATCCCCGGTAATCAAAAATATGCCCTGACCGGCTGCAGAAAAATCTATCTCTTCCCGGCCCGCGTAAGAACCGAATGCAGACATAACAAGTTTAAGCGGTTTCATCAGACATCCTCCATTTCTTCCCATATCTGTTCCATAACCGCTTTCTCCTGCTCCGTCATGGAACGCTGATTCATATCTTCAAAAAAATGCTCAAAAGCCTGCGAAAGTGTCCACTCTTCCTTCACAGATGACTGATCTTCAAATCGTGCTCTGGTTCGCTTATTGTCCACACGGATCTCCAGAATATGCTCATAATACTCTTCCAGCTTCTCCTTTGCATCTGTTAAAAGACCGTCATCATCATCCGTAAGAACGATGCTCACATAATCCCGGCATCCGGAACGAAGGCTGCCTTTGGCTTCCTTTCGGATAACTCCGCCGGCGCACATATGATTCCCCGCCTGCAAAAGGACCTCAGCGAGTGTCCCTCGAACCGTTCTGACATCTCTGTCAGAAGACAGCGGTAAAAATGTAATATCTGCAGGCTGACCTTTCGGTCCCAGAACGATCTGAACAACCGACTTCTTCTGATGCTCTTCGCTGACCGAATACTTTAAAGGAGTCCCCGAATAACGAACATGGGGATATTTCACTTTCTGACTTCCATGAAGATGCCCAAGAGCAGCATACTCAAAATTCTTCAGCAGATCCACATCCACCTGATCTATTCCTCCCACAGAAATACTCGTCTGCTCGGAATCACAGGTCTCCGGTACACAGCCATCGGATGCATAAAACTGATGAGACAAAATAACATTTCTCCGTGAGTAATCTATGGATTCTCTCCGCAGAATCTCCTCTACAGCCTCCGACCATGTAATGCTTTTCCCGTCCTCAAACAGTTTCCTCACATAAGAAGGCTTTGTAAAAGGCAGAAGATAAAAATCAACATCACCGTATTCATCTGATAATGTCACCTTTTTCAGGTGTTCTGAAGGTTCCGACGGTGGAAGAACAGAAATATAAATACGATGTCTCTGTAAAAATGTACTTGCATATTGAAGACGCTCCGCGGAATCATGATTGCCTGCAATAATCAGTACCGTCAGATCAGGCAGGGTCTCCGTCAGGCTGCTAAGAAAAGTATCAAAAATCGTATAGGATTCTCCTGAGGGAACCGGCTTGTCAAAAATATCACCTGCAATCATCATAACATCCGGCTGCGTATCTGCTGCCAGACGGATAATTTCATCAAAAATCTCTCTCTGGCACTGACCCAGATTGTACTTGTATAAAGATCTTCCCACATGCAGATCTGAAATGTGCAATAGCTTCATATTCTGTATTCCCCTTTCTATGTTTCATGCACCGGCCAGCCGGTCCCTGACCGGAAAAAGTAAAAAATCCCCGGCTGTACAAATCAGACGGGGATTCCGGCTATGATCTCAACCGGTAATATTTCTGTAACTGCCTGCAGATATTCCGTACAGGGAAAACACACCATATTTTCCAGCCCGTACCGGGCAGCTGATTCCATATGAAAACTGTTTATACTTCAAATAACAGATCGCCATAGGAAGGCATGGGCCACGCTTCCTTATCTACGATCATTTCCAGTTCATCAATAGGTTTTCTCAATGCCAGCATAACAGGTTCTACTTCATATTTGTAGAATTCCGCACGTTCTTTTCCCTCCGGAACTTCTGCCGCATGTTCGTCCATAAGCTTTAACTTATTATAAGCTGCTTTTGCACCTTCCACCAGTCTTGCAATATCCTTCAGCATATCTTTTTCAGCAGAATAAGTAATGCCGACCTCCTGCATGGACAGAACAGTATCTGCCAGCTCATGGGCATAACGCAAAACGGCAGGAATAATACTCTTTCCGGCAATATCCAGCATTGCCTTTACTTCAATATTCAAAGCCTTTGAATAAGCCTCATACTGAATCTCCGCACGGGACTGCAGCTCAGCTTCTGTAAATACGCCAAACTTCTGGAACAGATGCACTGCTTTCGGTGTAGTCAGAGCCGGAATTGCCTCCACCATGGATTTAATATTGGGAAGACCTCTTGACTGTGCTTCTTCAACCCATTCATCGGAATAACCATTTCCATTAAACACAATACGATAATGCTTTGTGATAAAATCTACAGTTACATTATGAATTGCTTCTTCCTTATCTTCTGCCGCTTCAATGATGTCGCATGCCTCACAGAAAGCTTCCGCCACAATCGTATTTAAAACAACATTGCATTCTGCAACGGAATCGCGGGATCCAACCATACGGAATTCAAATTTATTACCTGTAAAAGCAAACGGTGATGTGCGGTTTCTGTCAGTAGCGTCTTTTACCAGATCAGGCAGAGTCTTAACACCTGTTTCCAGCTTGCTGCTCTTCAGGCTGTGAGTTGCTTCACCTGTTTCCAGAACCTGTTCGATCACATCCTCCAGCTGACTGCCCAGGAATACGGAAATAATTGCCGGCGGTGCTTCATTGGCACCAAGGCGGTGCTCATTGCCCACATCTGCAGCAGACTCGCGAAGAAGATCCGCATGTGTATCCACAGCCTTTAAAATGCAGGCAAGAACCAGCTGAAACTGCTTATTTTCATGAGGTCTCTTGCCAGGATCCAGCAGATTAATACCGTCGTCTGTGGTCAATGACCAGTTGTCATGTTTTCCTGAACCATTCACACCTGCAAAAGGCTTTTCGTGAAGCAGACACTGAAGACCATGTTCATTGGCAACACGTTTCAGAGTCTCCATAATAATCTGATTGTGATCTGCTGCCACATTGCATTCCGCATAAATAGGTGCAAGCTCATGCTGTGCCGGTGCCACTTCATTATGCTGTGTTTTTGCGGAAACACCCAGTTTCCACAATTCTTCATTAACATCTTTCATAAAAGCACCGATACGCGGACGGATAACACCAAAATAATGATCATCCAGTTCCTGTCCCTTCGGCGGCATTGCTCCAAATAAAGTACGTCCGGTAAAAATCAGATCTTTACGTTTCAGATATTTTTCACGATCAACAATAAAATATTCCTGTTCCACACCCACAGAAGGAATAACCTTTCTGGAGGTTGTGTTGCCAAATAATCTCAACAGCCTTAATGCCTGGGTTTCTACTGCCGACATGGAACGAAGCAGAGGTGTCTTCTGATCAAGAGCTTCGCCCGTATAAGAACAGAACGCCGTAGGAATACATAAAATCGCACCTGCTTCATCTTCCCTGACAAATGCCGGAGATGTACAGTCCCATGCAGTATATCCTCTCGCTTCAAATGTGGCACGAAGACCACCGGAAGGGAAAGAAGAAGCATCCGGTTCACCTTTAATCAGTTCTTTTCCCGAAAACTCCATCAAAACAGAACCATCTGCTTTGGGGGCGGTAATAAATGAATCATGCTTTTCAGCAGTTGATCCGGTTAAAGGCTGAAACCAGTGTGTATAATGAGTCGCACCTTTTTCAACTGCCCATTCCTTCATTGCATTGGCAACCACATCAGCAATCGTAGGATCCAGATCCTTCCTGCCTTCAATTGTCTTTTTTAATTCCTCATATACTTTCTTCGGCAAACGTTCCCGCATCACCTTATCGTTGAAAACATTCTGACCAAAGACCTGAGCTACCGTCTTCTCTCTGCTCATACTATACTCCCTTCACATTATAAATATCCTTAACTGTTCGGAGCCAGCTTATGGCAAGACAGGAATATTTTCCTGCTTTGCTGTAGAAAACACCACGTGCTTCCCCGATGCTCCTATTGTAGTTGATTTCCTTTTCAAAAACAATATCAAATCCGACCTTTTTTACAGCTTTTCCTGTATAAAAATATAGATACCTGTGAAACGGCACACGATTTGCAGCAAAATTTCGGATGATGGCTGATAAAACAGGAAATTTATTCCGGATATCTGCAGTTTCATAGTATAATTCCATTACAATACAGAAACACCGCGGATATATCCGCATAAAAACGATAACAGGAGATGATATTATGATACGAAGACATATTATTTTTCACGGACGTGTACAGGGAGTGGGATTCCGCTTCCGTTCTGCCATGCTGGCTCAGGATCTGGGACTGACCGGATGGGTTCAGAATTTATATGATGGAACTGTTGAAATGGAAGTACAGGGAAAATCGGCTTCCATCAGCAGAATGCTTCACGAACTGAAAACAGACCGTTATATTGTCATAACCGATATGGAATGTGAACCAAAACCTCTGGATGAACACGAAACAACCTTTCGCCACTGAATAAAATTCACCCCTGAAATCACATCACACCAGCCTATTCGTACATGCATATAATAAATGCAAAAAAAGAGTACCGGGCGAGCTATCTTTCATCCGGTACTCCTTACTGCTGCACTTCTTCAGAATTGTTCAATGGACTTTACCTCATTTCTTAAAATTTCATGCAGTTCCATATTCAATTTTAAATAAAACCGATTAATTATTACTCTTATTATATCATCATTACTTATCCTGTAATTACTATTATATTAAAATCATCTGCACGGTAAAGCGGTAATTCCGTCATCATATGCTTTCGTATGATTTTGTGATCTGACACTTTGTAATTGATTCATATCATAATCTGCAATCAAATCATATTACAAACTGTAATCAATTCCGATATACTGTCAATCTTACGATCCTTTCTTATGATCACACCTGCTTTCCAGGTTTTGCAGATAAAACATCTGATTTTTATATACCTTAATTACAAAATCGGAAATAATCATAATAATTAACTTTCTGATGAACCCCGGGATGCTACTTCGGGAATAAGCTTATCTTTCCTTTGGACCGTACCTCCTTTTTAATAATAAAACTTCCAAATAATGTATCCACATCTATGAATAATGAGCCCCTGTATAGCTGACAACTGTATGTACAAAACCTCCAGCGTCCAGCTGATAATTGAAAATTATATGCACTTTTTTTCAGTTATTAGGAACTCTTATTTGGTTTTGTGATTTCATTATAGCATACTTTTCGGATTTGTCAATTACTTTTTTTATAAAAAATAAATATTCAGAATTTTCTGTTAAATCATGTTGTACTATAGAACTCAGAAACAGAAAGATCCCGATGATCCACCGGATATCCCTGATGCCGGACGCCCCCGGAGAAAACCGGCGTTTCCCGATCGCACAAAAAAAGGATATCAAATATAAGAAAAACGCTTCTTCTATCTGATATCCTTTAGTACTGTATAGTTTCTTCACATCCCATTGGACTTTACCGATCCTTTCTTTTGAATTATGAATCCCGTTGCGCTACTTCGGGGATAAGCTGAATTTTAAGGGGGTCTGTACCTCGCTTTCATAAAATTATAAGTTCTGATTTAAATTTTGATTGGAATCACGCCTTTCATAAAATTCTGTGAATCAGTACTCTTCCTTTTGTTTTATGGCTTTATTATAGCATATATTTTTATTTTGTCAATCTTTTTTTATTGGTAAAATAAATATTCAGAATTTTCTGAAATTTTCTTTCAGTTCTTTTTTCCATTCCTCAGGCGCAAATGACACCTCCAGAGCATTCATTTCCATACGGAAAATTTCCTGATCCGTGATTCCATACTGATTCTGAATCCAGGACAGTTCTCTGGTCAGAGTGGTATTGCTGACCGTACGGTTATCTGTATTGATCGTTACATAAAGCCCTGCATTCAGAAACTGCCTGAGGGGATATTCTTCTTTACTTTTAACTGCTTTCGTCTGAAGATTGCTGATGGGGCATAGCTCCAGACCGATTTTTTTATCAAGACAAAGCTTCATGGCATCATCATGACCGGCAAGGGCGATCCCATGCCCGATCCTTTTTGCACCGCATGCCACGCTGTCCAGTACATTTTCCACACTGCCGCATTCTCCTGCGTGGACGGTGAACACAAATCCCATATCCGATGCTTTTTGAAAAAGATGGGCAAATTGTTTCATGGGAAATGCTGCTTCATCTCCGGCAAGATCCAGCGCACAGAGTCCTTTTCCCAGGAAGCTCTTTGCCGCATGAAACATGGCCAGATTCTTCTCCTGCGTATGATGGCGCATGGCGCAGGCAATAACCCCTGCTTTTACCCCAAAATCTTTCTGTCCCCGTTCAAGTCCTTCCAGCACCGCTCCTATAACTCTTTCACAGTCCAGATGTTCATTGACAGATAACAAAGGAGCAAAGCGCACCTCCAGATAGCGGACATTTTCCTCCGATACACTGCGCACCACATCATACGCTGCTCTTCTCAGGCCATTTTCCGTCTGCAGCGCAGATACAGGCAGATCAAACTTTTCCAGATATGTTTTCAGGCTGTCACAATCGTCTGCCGCCCGGAGTTCTTCCATACTTACCGGACGTCCCAGCAGTTCTCTGACACATTCCAGTGACAGAGAACCATCCAGATGACAGTGCAGATCAATTTTCGGTATCTGTTTCAGCTGTTCCCGCGTCATAATATCATCCCCAATCTGTTGAACATGGGGCAGATTTCTCTGCCCCTGCATCGTTATATATTCTGTTTCATTCGCTGCCGCTCCCGTCTTTTTCCAGATTGCCCGGCCCAAATCCCATGGGAAGCAGTTCCTTCAGGGTAAATACCCGATAATCCTTTTCTGAACGAACCAGAATCACTTCAAATGTCTCCGGATTACAGAATTCCATCATTACCTGCCTGCACACACCGCAGGGAGCACACAATTCCAGCGGTTCTTCTGCATCTTTGTGTCCCCCTGCAATGGCTATTGCCTGAAAATCCCGTTCTCCTTCGCTTACTGCTTTAAAGAAAGCCGTCCGCTCCGCACAGTTGGTGGGCGTGTAAGCGGCATTCTCAATATTGCAGCCTGTATAAACCTTCCCGCCGGCTGTGAGCAATGCTGCCCCCACACAGAAGCCGGAATAGGGACTATAGGAAAATTTCCGCATCTGAAGAGCCTTTTGCGCCAGCATATAACGATCCATACCCATTATTCCGAAAATACGTATTTCACGATATAGCCGTTGCCATCGCCTGTGGTAATCACCTGATCTCCGTCTTTTGTCTCCGTCACATCAATAATATCCCACTGGCCGTTTTCCTTCACATAGGCAACAGGATCATCAGTTTCCACCTCCATGAATTTCTTATCGCTGTGACGGTCACCGCCGCAGGGATTGATTGATTCTACCAGTACATCATAGATTGCCATAAAATACACCCTTTCTCTTAAATAAATTTATAAACAGAAACCCGTCAGACATTTAAAATTTTCTGCCGGACAGATAACTCCATATTATCATAAATCAGAAGATTTTTCATACTTTTTTTCTCTCTGCAGGCACTTAGCGATAAATGAAAGTCTCACTTTTGTTTCAAAACTTTCATTTCGAAAATTGATTTAATATTTTTCTCATTTTTTTCCAAAAAACCATTGACAAATTGTTAAAACAATGATATTCTAAGGTCACAATCGTTGAAACAACAGTTTATAACTTTTGAAACAATAGTTTTGAAAAAATAAATCAGGGCAGTTTTCAAAGCTTTCTTTTCTGAAATATCTCAAAAGTTATACCCTGTTTTGCAAAGGAGGTTTACTATTGTGCTTTACACCATCACACTGAATCCGGCTCTGGATAAAACAGTTGAGATTCCGTCTCTGACCATCGACAGTGTAAACCGGATTACAGCCATGCGCACTGATCCCGGCGGAAAAGGCATTAACGTTTCCAAAGTTATTGACAAACTGGGAAGCAAAAGTATCGCATCCGGTATTCTGGGAGGGCAGACAGGTCAGTCCATCCTGGCCGCTCTGGACAGGATGAATCTGGAGTCCCGTTTCCTCTTTGTAGAGGGAGAAACCCGTACCAATCTCAAGATTATTGATCCTGAACTGCACACAAACACCGACATTAATGAACCCGGTGTTACCGTATCTAAAGAAATTCTTGATAAGCTGCTGAATCAGCTGCTTTCCATGATTTCTGAAGGCGACATTGTCATTCTGGCAGGAAGTCTCCCCAAGGGTTCTCCGAAAGATACCTACGGTGTATGGATCAAAGCGATCCGTGAAACCGGTGCAAAAGTATTTCTGGATGCTGACGGTGAACTTCTGGCTGAGGGCATCAAAGCTTCCCCTTACCTGATCAAGCCCAACAACCATGAGCTTTCCGGCCTGCTGAACCGGAAACTGGAAACACCCGAAGAACTTGCCGAAGCAGCCCGCAATCTGATGAAACAGTATGGTATCGGCAAAGTCGTTGTTTCCATGGGAGGAGACGGTGCGCTGTATGTAACACCGGATGAAACGATTTACGCAGAAGGGCTGAAGGTTCCCGTAGGCAGCACAGTAGGCGCCGGCGACAGCGTGGTTGCCTCTCTGGCTGTAGCAGAGGAAAAGGGCATGAGTCTGGAGGATACCGTTCGTCTCTCCACCGCCACCGGCGCAGCCAATGTAATGTGCAGCGGTACTCAGGCTGCAGAATACAGTGTAATCGAAGAACTTATCCCCAAAGTTGTATTCCACAGAATGTAAGATACTCATGTAATCTATGGCAGAAAGATTGCATGATGGACACTTGCAGTCACATATCGATACGGTGAAACCGCTTATCACCGTATACCCCGGGAATTTTTACAGGGAATTCCCGGGAGACCTCTAAAATTTTTCATTGCAAAAGTTCATAATAATTTATATGATAGAAAGGAGTTTTATTATGAAAGCTAAAGCTGTTAGAATTCACGGCGCCAATGACCTGAGACTGGATGAGTTTGAACTTCCGGAGATTACCGATGACGAAATTCTCGTTAAAGTTGTTTCCGACAGTATCTGCATGTCCACCTACAAGTGTGCAACTCTTGGCGAGGCTCACAAACGTGTACATGATGATGTTGCAGAACATCCCGCAATTGCCGGTCACGAATTTGCCGGTGACATCGTAAAAGTCGGCAAAAACCATCAGGACCGTTTCAAACCCGGTATGAAGTTTACGATTCAGCCTGCTCTGAACTACAAGGGAAGCATGTGGAGCCCCGGATACTCTTATGAGTTCTGCGGCGGAGATGCGACCTACTGCATCATCCCTTCAGAAGTTATGGAATGCGGCTGCATGCTGGAGTACAACGGACGTGCATATTATGAAGCATCTCTGGCTGAACCCATGTCCTGCAGCATCGGTGCATTCAATGCTGCTTACCATACACAGATGGGTGTTTACACACATCAGATGGGTATCAGGGAAGGCGGTAAGCTGGCGATCATGGCCGGTGCAGGTCCCATGGGTCTGGGTGCTCTGACTTACGCTCTGCATCGTGACGTTCGTCCCTCCATGGTCGTTGTAACCGACCTGAATCAGGATCGTCTGGACCGTGCAGCTCACCTGTTCCCTCCCGCTGAATATGCTGAACAGGGAATTGAACTGCATTTTGTAAATACCGGCAATTTTGATGATCCGGTTGCTGAACTTCGCAGAATCTCCGGCGGTACAGGCTATGATGATGTTCTCTGCTACGCACCCGTTGCTGCTGTTGTAAAACAGTCCAGCGAAATTCTGGGCCGCGATGGCTGCCTGAACTTCTTTGCAGGACCCACTGATACAAAATTCAGTGCGGAAATGAATTTCTACGATGTACACTACAACTCTACACATGTAATGGGTACCACAGGCGGCAACACCGCAGATATGATCGAATCTTTGGAACTGACTGCTGCAAAACGTATCAATCCCGCTGTTATGGTAACACATGTAGGCGGACTTGACGCAGCTGCAGATACCACTCTGAATCTGCCCAAAATCCCCGGCGGCAAGAAACTGATCTATACACATCTGTCCATGCCTCTGACTGCACTGACTGATTTCCGTGCAAGAGGTGAAGCAGAAAATGATCCCCGTCTGATTGCTCTGGCAGATATCATTGATGCCAACAAAGGTCTGTGGTCACCCGAAGCAGAAGAATACCTTCTTGCTAATTTTGTTACAGAATAATACATCAGACTCCTGTTTTGAGGGGGTCTGATGTCCATCGGACCTTAAAACAGGAGGATATGATATGGATTCAATGGAAAGTCGCAGAAATGCAATCGTGGAACTGATCAATAGAAACGGAACAGTAAGCTTCGCACAAATCAAAAAGGCCTTTTCCGATGTTTCGGAGATGACTCTGCGTACCGATCTGAAAGCGCTGGATGCAACGAAACGGATCGTACGTATCCATGGGGGAGCAAAATCTGTACAGGTAGTAATAGGTACGGATGATTTTATGAACAAACGTTCCGTGCGCAATATACAGGCAAAACAGCGCATCGCAAAAAAAGCGCTGACGCTTCTGCAGCCGAATACCAATATTTTTCTGGATTCCGGCAGCACCACAACGGAATTTGCCCGTATTTTCCCTGATCAGTCCAATCTGATATACACTTCAGGATTAACCTGCGCCACGGAGCTGGCCAATCTGGAAAAGCCATCTGTCACACTGCCCGGCGGGAATCTGAACCGCTACAGTCTGAGTGTGTACGGATATTCCGCCATTCATGAGCTGGAACGGGTCAATTTCGCCCAGACCTATCTGGGAGTGACAAGCTTCAGCTACGATACGGGATTTACCTGTGGCAGCAACGACGAGGCGTTATTGAAGCAGACGGCCATGCGGCAGTCGCGACAGACCATCGTACTCATGGATTCTTCCAAGATCGGCGCTGTCAGCTCCTTCAATATCTGCAGTCTGAAGGATGTGGATATCATCGTATCGGATGATCTCCTTCCGGAAGAATTTGTCTTAAAGTGCAGGGAATATAATGTAACTGTTCTTTAAAAGAACTTCCCATATATTCGTATTTTCGGTTGTGCTTTCCATTATCCCCCATTCAGTAAGTGTATGAAAAACAATCACGCTGCTTTCATACACTGCATGATGACTCTCAGGAGTATTTTCAGCCATCACGTATTTATGGAGGTTTACAACATGAAAAGCAAAGTACAGAGTTTTGGTAAATTTTTGTCTGCAATGGTCATGCCGAATATCGGGGCTTTAATCGCCTTCGGTTTCCTGGCCGCATTATTTATTGATACCGGCTGGATCCCCAACAAGGGATTCAGCAGCATGGTAGGTCCCATGCTTACATACCTGATTCCCATCCTGATTGCTTCCACGGGCGGTAAAATGATCGGCGGTGACCGCGGCCGCGTGGTTGGTGCAATTGCCGTAGTCGGTGCCATTATGAGCAACACGGAAATCACCATGCTGATGGCAGCTATGGTTATGGGCCCTCTGGCCGGTTTCTGTATCAAAAAATTTGACGAAGCCATGGACGGACATATGCCCGCCGGCTTTGAGATGCTGATCAACAACTTCTCCGCAGGTATCATCGGTATGCTTCTGGCTATGCTGGGATATCTGGCAATCGGACCTTTCATGAGCGCAGTTCTCGGAGTTCTTTCCGCAGGTGTCAACATCCTGGTTAATCACGGTCTGCTGCCTCTTGTAGCTGTATTTATCGAGCCTGCCAAGGTTCTGTTCCTGAATAATGCCATCAATCATGGTATTTTCACACCCCTTGCAACAGCACAGGCTGCTGAAGCAGGTAAATCCATCATGTACATGCTGGAGCCCAACCCCGGTCCCGGCCTTGGCGTTCTGCTGGCATACATGTTCTTCTGCAAGGATAAAGCAACAAAGGATTCCGCACCCGGTGCCGTAATCATTCACCTGTTCGGCGGTATCCATGAAATCTACTTCCCTTACATCCTGATGAACCCGCTGGTAATCATTGCTCCCATCGTTGGTAACGTAGCTGCTATCTTCTGGTTCTCACTTACAGGCTGCGGTCTGCAGGGACCTGCTTCCCCCGGCTCCATCATCGCTTACCTGATGATGACACCCGGTTCCGATATGCTTAAGGTTATCATAGGCGTACTTCTGTCAGCAGGCATATCATTTGCCATTGCTTCCCCCATTGTCAGAATGGCAGGCAGCAAGAGTCTGGAAGAAGCACAGAATGAAATGGCAGCCATGAAAGCAGAATCCAAAGGTCTGGCTGCTCCCAAAGCAATTGAACGCACCGGTGAAATTAAGAAAATCGTTTTCGCCTGCGATGCAGGTATGGGTTCTTCCGCAATGGGCGCCACCAAGTTCCGCAACAGAATCAAAGCAGCACGCCCGGACATCACTGTAATCAATACCTCCGTAGACAACATCCCCGGAGACTGTGATATCGCTGTTGTTCAGACAACTCTGGCTGAACGTGCGAAAAAATCCGCACCCCAGGCACAGCTGGTTACCATCGGCAACTTCCTGGCTGACCCCGAACTGGATAATCTGTATTTCCAGTTAACAACCAATGACCTTCCTTTAACAGCAGCACCTGCTGCAGGTGAAAATACAGACATAGTGATTCCTGAAGTACCCGTTAAAAAGCAGGTAATCGTAAAAGAAGGTATCCGACTGGGACAGAAGCCCGTCACAAAAGAAGAAGCAATCCGCGCTGCCGGTGAGCTGCTTCATGAACTGGGTTATGTAGAAGCCGATTATATCGACGCCATGCAGGAACGTGAAAAACTGATCACCACCTACATGGGTATGGGTGTAGCCATCCCCCACGGAACAACCCAGGCACACCGTACCGTAAAGAAGACCGGTATTGTTTTCCTCCAGTATCCCGAAGGCGTAGACTTCGGCGATGAAAAGGCACAGCTGATCTTCGGTATCGCCGGTATCGGCAATGAGCATATGGATCTGCTCAGCGAAATCTGCAACATGCTGGAAGATGAAGAACGTCTGGAAAAACTGAAAACTACAGGCGACATCGACTGGGTACTGGAACAGTTCACCTGATATAACCATAACTTCGTATCATTTCCCCCTTACCTGATGTCATGTTTCTGCAGACTGATCAACCCCACCAGCTATCCGAAGTCTGTATGAAACATGGCACAGAATAGATCCGAAAGATTATATCAGACAAAAACAGCCGGGCCGTACAGAAAAAAATCCTCCTGTACGGCCCGGCTGTTTTATCCTCTTTTCTATCTGCCGATCTGATTGTCTCTGATAAACTCATCCGTAAGAATCATTTTACCCACAGAGCAGACGTGTCCGGTAAGCGTAACATTCCAATCTTCATCAATGTGAACCTGCAGTTTCCCTCCGGGCATATGAACACAGACATCTGAATCCGTCATTCCCAGTCTGTGAACAGCTCCCGCTGCTGCACAGCTGCAGCTTCCTGACGCCAGAGTATATCCTGCCCCTCTTTCAAAAATCTCAATCTGAATATTATTACGGTCAAGAACCTTCACAATCTGTGTATTGATCCGGTTGGGGAAATATTTAGCATGCTCAGAATAAGCACCGATCTCGCACACCCGTTTTTTGTATACGTTTCTCATGGGAATCACACAATGAGGATTGCCGATGGATACGCAGGTACACTGGAATGTCTCATCCCCGAACTGAAACGGCACATCCACCACCTGATCCGGTGTATCAATGCATCCGATGTCCTCCCGGGAAAAAGACAGTTTACCCATGGTTACTGTAATGTCCGTGCATTCCTCATTGTTGCAGCAGACGGATACCGGTCCTCCAAGTGTATGAAGCACAAATTCTTTCTCAGTAACATAACCTGCGTCCCGCAGATATTTTGCAAAAATGCAGACACCGTTTCCGCCGTTTTCAGCTTCACTTCCGTCCGGATTGAAAATCTGCACATGCACTCCATCTTCTTTAAACACCGGTCCCACCATAATACCATCGGAACCCAGACCAAAATTGGTACTGCAGATCATCTGAATATTTTCAGGGCTTAAAACTCTTTTATTTTTTGTACAATCATATACAAGATAATCATTACCTGAGCCATGATATTTGGAAAACGTTACACACATTGCCTTTACCTCACATTTTATTCATTCACATTTATTTAAACTTCAACTGCTGTATTTCCATTCTCCGCAGACTGACAGAATCTGCCCTCAGAGGATTTTTCATCCTGAATTTATCATACCAGACATTATTTAAAATATAAATCCGTTTTGTGCTGCAGACCTTGCAGAAAGTGCTGAAAAAAGCTGCAGATTGTGTTATTATATTTTCAGGTCTTCTTCAAGGAGGAAATTTTATGGAACGGAATTACATAAAAACCGGCTATCTTCACAGCGACTTCAAGCTGTTTTATCTGACTGACAGCAGCAAAAAGGAATTTGATTTTCATTATCATGATTTCTATAAGATTCTGATTTTTCTGAACGGAAATGTCAGCTACAACGTGGAAGGCAAGTATTTCGATCTGCAGCCGGATGATGTGATTCTGGTATCCGCCGGGGAAATTCACCGTCCGATAATCCACGGCAATTCCCCCTATGAACGGATCATCATATATCTGTCCCGGGATTTTTTCGAAAAATACCGGGATGATGATTCTGATCTTTTTTACTGTTTTCAGGAAGTGCAGGCAGCCGGCTCCAACCTGATCCGCATGGGCGAAGCGGTCAGACCCCGTTTTGCTGCCCTGAACAGAGAACTGGCCCGTTCCTTCCGGGATCAGGCTTTTGCCGGGCCGCTTTATGAAAAGATCAAATTTATTGAATATCTGATTCTGCTGAACCGTGCTCTCCTGAACCACGATACAGCCTGTATCTGCGCGTCTGACTACAACCAGACAGTTCTGGATATCATGGACTATATCAATGAACATATTTCGGAGGATCTGGATATTGACACCATTGCGGAGCATTTTTATCTGACCCGTTACTATATCATGCATCTGTTCAAATCGGAAACCGGTATCACCATCGGTAAATATATCACCGAAAAGCGCCTGTTTACAGCCAGAAAACTGATTGAAAACGGTTTTTCCGTAACAGATGCCTGCTACCGGAGCGGATTCCGCAATTACTCCGCTTTCTACCGGGCATATAAAAACAAATATCACAGTTCACCCAAAGAGCTTCTGTGAGCGGAAGAGGATACCTTATCTTTCAGTTTTTCTGTCACAAATGACAGCATAAACCAGATTGTCTCATAATGAACAAACTGCCTTGCATTTTTATCCAGAAAGAAGCTGATCTGTGCCGGAAATTCTTCATCCGCATCCCAAAACTGAAAATACACCGGAAAGAAATCAAAAACGGGAAGTATATAACCGACATCCCCCTTTTTTTCCGGCACTCCGCCCAGTTCCATGCATGCCTCTGCAAGTTCTGTGGTTTTTCCGGCAAAAAAATCTGCAACACCGTTCAGCACACTGCCTTCTTTATGGGTACCTCCTTTTATTCCACTGAGATTTCCCATACTTTCCCACTGACCGGACAGTGTCACAGGTCTGTCACCGGAATAAGAAAGCATGTCATAAATGGACATTACCTCATTATAACCGGCAGGCTTTTCTTTTCCGATCGCCCCATATGTGACAGTTCCTGTCCGGCGGTCTATTCGATAGACCTGTTTCAAAAATGCAATATAAAGAAACTTTTCATCGTATTTCAGGTTGAATTTATCAATCATCATCTGCTGGTCATATTCCAGAAAAAGCTTCTTCACCTGCTCCACCATCAAATCATAATTGGATCTGTACATTTTATTACTTTCCAAAACTCTTCCCCCCTGTTATCTACAGTTTTTTCAGGTGTTAATCAGTTCCAGCAGCTCTTCTTTACTCATACCGCCGATCTGACCGGTTTCTCCTCCAATGATCTGCTCTGCCAGATCCCGTTTTGTCTCCTGCAGCTTCTGTATCTTTTCTTCTATGGAATTTTTCATGATCAGCCTGTACACGGTTACTTTTTTCATCTGTCCGATTCGGTGGGCCCGGTCGGTGGCCTGATTCTGGGCTGCCAGATTCCACCATGGATCATAATGAATTACCACATCGGCACCTGTCAGATTCAATCCCACACCTCCGGCTTTCAGGGAAATCAGAAAGACCGGTGTTTCACCTTCGTTAAATTCTTTTACCAGCTGCAGACGTTTCTGTTTGGGCGTGTCGCCTGTAATCAGATAATAGGAAATCCCCTCTTTTTCCAGCTGTTCCTGCAGAATGGCCAGCATGGATGTAAACTGGGAGAATAACAGGATTCTGTGACCGCCGTCCATGGCACTGCGAATCAGATCAAGACAGGCCTCCACCTTGGCAGCCCCGCCCCGGTAATCCTCAAAACAAAGTGCGGGATCACAGCAGATCTGACGCAGTCTGGTGAGCTCTGCCAGAATCTTCATCTTATTTTTGTTGAATTCCGATTCATCCTGTCCGCTGATTTTTTCTCTCATACTGAGAACCTGTCCATCATACAGCTTCTGCTGGGCAGCGCCAAACTGTACATAGCGGACTTCTTCAAGCTTGTCCGGAAGATCTTTCAGTACATTTTCCTTCAGCCTTCTCAGAATAAACGGAGATGTCATTTTCTGGAGACGCTTCATGGCATCCTCATCCTTATTTCTGACGATAGGTGTTTCCATTTCCTTCTTAAATACATCGTATCCATAAAGAAATCCCGGCATCAGATAATCAAATATACTCCACAGTTCACTGAGTCTGTTCTCGATGGGTGTTCCCGTCAGGGCAAACCGTACCTGGCTGTTAATTACTTTCACTGCTTTCGCTGCCGCTGTAGTATGATTTTTAATATACTGAGCCTCATCAATTACTTCATACTCAAATGATTTGCCCTCATACATGGCAATGTCCCGTTTCAGCAGATCATAGGATGTTACCAGTACATCCGCCTGCCCGCAGGCTTCTATCTTCTGCCTGCGTTCGTCCTGTGTTCCGGTCACCAGTGTTACTGAAAGCTCGGGAGCAAAGCGCCTGAATTCTTCTCCCCAGTTAAACACAAGCGAGGCCGGTGTTACAATCAGTGCTGTTTTCGGCTTTCCTTCCTGTTTTGCCGCCAGAAGTACCGCAATCATCTGCAGAGTCTTCCCAAGTCCCATATCATCTGCCAGAATTCCTCCGAATTTCCAGCTTTCCAGAGTACGAAGCCACTTAAATCCGTTTTTCTGATATTTCCGCATGATTTTTGAAAGACTTTCCGGAACCTCGAAATCTGCATCATTAACCGTTTTGAATTCCTTTACCATGTCCCTGAAATGCTTATCTCTGTGGCTGTAAACAGAATCATTTTCCTCCAGCATCCGGTCAAGATACAGGGTTCTGTATACCGGCAGATGCATCCTGCCTTTTATAAATTCCTTCGCAGGCAGGTGCATGGAATCCATCATCTCGGAAAGCATTTCCAGCGAAGGATCTTCCATATCCAGAAATTCACCTGTTTTCAGCCGGTAATATTTCTTTTTGGAGCGGTAGCTGCGCAGGATATCCAGCAGTTCCTTCCGGGAAATATCCTCTGTGGAAATATCCAGATCCAGAAGTCCTCCTGACACGGACACGCCTACAGAAACCTTTACTTTTCTGATCACATGCCGGTCTCTGAAACGATTTGTGCACTGTACCTCCCCCAGTTCCATAAGAGCCTGAGTACCGCTTTCCATAACCCGGTACATCTTTTCTTCATCCCGTCCGCAGTGAAGTTCATCCTTCTGCAGATCAATTTCCGGAAACCATTTTCCCGTAAGGAAAAGAATCTCGGCTTCTCTTTCTTCATCCCGAAAAGGCTCCAGTTCTTTATCCGCAGACTGTCCCGCCACATCCAGCACGGAAACCTCACGATCACCGTATCTGGCATGAAGCCTGCAGGTAATATTCTGGTCTTCCGCATCCAGATAAAAGACAAAGTACACTTCCGGCGGCAGATAAGAACGGAATTTTTCCGGTTTTGTCTCGGAAATTTTCACAACATCCTGCAGCTGCGGCAGAATTCTGTAATAAAATTCCGACATGTAATTTC
Source organism: Lachnospiraceae bacterium (assembly GCA_034086685.1). Classification (GTDB taxonomy): domain Bacteria; phylum Bacillota; class Clostridia; order Lachnospirales; family Lachnospiraceae; genus TWA4. Next base: position 2,657 of record JAXDZY010000110.1, on the reverse strand, counting down.
TGCCGATATCAAAAGAAAATGTCTCACCGTACATCTGTCCGGCCAGCTCTGCCAGAGGTGCAATCTTTTCCTGAAATTCCGGTTCCGTCCTGTACAGACAATTTCCGTCAATAAAATAAGACGCATTCACACCGTAAAAAATCTCCGGAAGTGTTCCGCTTACATGAATCCCGTGAAATTGCTGCTCCCTGTTCAGCTGCTTTTCCTTAATGTTCATGGTGACCTCCGGATTACCTGATGCGCAGTGCAGAACCAGCTTCTGCTTTTCTCCCCGTTTATCCTCAAAATCAACGGTTCCATCTCCCAGATAGTCATAAAACTGATCCAGACGCCATCCGAACAGATCCAGAGACCCGCCCACACCGGATTGCTTACGGCCATAATAATAATTTGATTCCTTAATACGCTGATTGAACTTCTCTTCCTCCCGCACAATCTGCTGCACATAGTGAACCCATTTTTTCGCTTCCTGCGTGAAATTATTCAGATTGTGATTGATCTGAGTGGATGTCCCGTAAAGTGCCGTGGCAGCATTTTTTACATGATCACAGAATTCATCCAGTTTTTTTATCACAAATAATTTACTGCTTCCCACACGAAAAGATACAGTCAGTCCATCATCTGTCCGGGTCAGACGGGGAATCAGATTCAGACTTTCCGCTTTTGTCTCACTGCCCGTCTGCATTTTGTTGACCCGCTGTTCCCGATAAGCCCTCATGAGTTTCATCCCGTCCATATCCGTGGCATCCGCCGGGTTATGCGTGTTCAGATATTCCACCATCATCTGCAGAAAACCTGCCATATAATCACATCTGATCTTCATTGTATCTGACCACATGCTGTAATAGTTTCTGCGGCATTTGGGACAATCACATGCCTGCTGAAGCACTTCCTTTCGGTTAAATATCATCCTCATGGCAAATGTCTGGCTGTCCGGCAATATTCCCATGGCATCTGCCTGAATCAGCACATTTTTCTCAAAACGGTCAAAACCTGTGGAAATCTGTATAATTTTAATATTTCCCTGATCGGAAAGCTTTTTTCCTTTCGCTGCCATGGCTTTTGATATTTTTACCGAATCTGCGATATGAGCACTGTTAAAATAATTATACTGCTCCAGCTTTTCCAGACCATCGTTATCAGCATCCTGTGCAGATCCATCCGGATCCTGCCATGGATTTCCCAACAGCGTATATTCCGAAAGCTCCACCCGGGTCTGAGTTCCGGGCTGAACCTGATCTGCGGATTGTGTCTGATCCGTACTTTCTTTCTTCAATTCTTCTTTCTGTAATTCTTCCTTCTGATTCCGCTTTCTCATAACCGTTCCTTTTCATCTTTCTTCATTAAAGTGGACAACTCCCTGTTCATCATACCAGAATTCAGAGAGGCTGACAACCTGACACACGATGGGTACACCGGAAATCAGACCTGCCTGGACCGGCCTGTTTCCGGAAAAATACCAGCCTTACACAAATTCCCCCGGCTGCAGAATGAACCTGCGTCCGGGGGAAATAACAGAATCTTTATATACCGGAATTAAAAATTCCCTACCATGTACGTGAATTCAGTTCTCTGAACTGTGCAACAGTAGAAACATGAGAATTCAGACCGCCATCCACATTGACAATCTGGCCTGTTACATAAGATGCTTCATCGGAGCCCAGATATACACACATATGGCCGATATCTTCGGGGCATCCGTAACGGTTGACCATAATATTGCTCATGAAAATATCCTTCAGTGCCTGAGGTACACGTGCTTCGTTCTCGGGAGTAACGATCAAACCGGGACGTACACAGTTGCAGCGGATATTCTGCTTGCCGTACTGCAGAGCAGTATATTTGGTCAGCATATCCACACCGGCTTTGGCACATGCATAAGCTGTGGAACTGAGGTCACCGCCGCAGGATGCCATGGAACCGATATTGATAATGGAACCACCATTTTCATTTTTCTGCATATAGGGAATGATACATTTGGTAGCAAAGAAGGTGCCGCGGATATCGCTCTGGAAAATATTGTCCCACATCTCCAGTGTCAGTTCATCCACGCGTCCATCCTTCAGTCCCACATTGGCAGCATTGTTAACCAGAATATCAATTTTGCCGTATTTCTCAGCAGTATCGGCAATCAGCGCTTCCACACTGGAAGTATCTGTCATATCCATAAAATGATACCATGCTTCTCCGCCTTCTGCTGCAATACTGTCAACTACAGCCTGTCCTTTTTCTTTTCTGCGTCCGCAGATTACAACCTTTGCACCTTCTGCCGCATATAATCTGGCGATTCCAACACCAATACCGCTGGTAGAGCCTGTAACGATTGCAACCTTGCCTTTTAATCTGTCCATAAAAACCTCCTTGAATAGATCCGTATTTTTGATTACAGTTCTGTTAACTTTCTGTCAAAAAATCTTTTTGTCAAAAATATCACAATTTTCCTGTCTGATATCTGACATTATGATAACATAATTCTTATTTCAATTCAACACACGGATTATAAGATATTCAAAGATTTAAGTCACCCACCACCAGTTCAACTGGTGGTTTGGGGTAGGCCCTAAAAAGGGCCATATTACTGCTGCGCCTAAAAAGGCGGTGTCGCAAGCGTTGCTACTGGCGTCCGCTAAAAAGCGGATCCCTTACTATCTTCTTTC
>JAXDZY010000108.1:0-10520 GCA_034086685.1 Lachnospiraceae bacterium | reverse complement strand
TTTTCTTTCTCATATTTTTCTTTTCTGTATGCCAATGTCCGGTTGTATACAAAACGGCAGCAGCCAAATGTTTTTGCCAGAAGTTCTTCCTGTGTTTTATTGGGATAAATTCTGTATTTATATGCCTTTAACATGAACTGTCGCCTCCCTCATCAGCCCTGATTTTCTATGTATTCCCTCAGCATTTCTTCTGAAACATTCCCGACACTACAGATAAATGGCAGATGTGATCTCAGATATTTCTCTCTGAATATCTTCTTCATTTTCATACCATCCAGATTTACGCAAAAGAAGCTGCGCATTAACTGTTTTTAATTAGGTTAATGCAACAGCCTCTTTTATGCTATCTTATGGAATTAATCTGAACAGAAAAACCTTACCGGTCAGACATCAGATCCAATCAGAAATCTTTTTCAATCACACATCAGTCCGCATCTTTTGCTCTTGCTTCGATCTCACGTTTCTGAACATCAGCAGGAGCCTGTTCATAACGGGCAAATTCATATTTGTAAGTGCCGATACCTCCTGTCATGGAACGAAGGTCTGTATTATATCCATACAATTCGGACAGAGGAACTTCAGCTGTAATAATCTGCTGACCGCTGCTTACATGATCCATACCCAGTACACGGCCTCTTCTCTTATTCATATCCCCCATAACATCACCTGCAAAGCTGTTGGGAACTGTAACTGCCAGAGTTACAATGGGCTCAAGAAGTACAGGAGAAGCTTTCATAAAACCATCCTTGAATGCAAGGATCGTAGCGGTCTTGAATGCCATTTCAGATGAATCAACAGGATGATATTTTCCGTCTGTTAAGGTAGCCTTAACACCAACTACGGGATATCCGGCCAGAGGTCCCTTCAGAACGGATTCCTGAAGACCTTTTTCAACAGCAGGGAAGAAGTTTTTGGGAACAGCACCGCCCACAACTCTTTCTGCGAATTCATAAGGTGTCTCCAGATCACCTGAAGGTTCAAAGTCCATAACAACAACACCGTACTGTCCATGTCCGCCGGACTGTTTCTTATGTGTACCTGTAACGGTTGCTTTCTTGCGGATAGTTTCACGGAATGCAACTTTCGGTCTGGTAAGCTCAACTTCAACTTTATAACGCTCTGCCATTTTGCTGACAGCAACTTCAATCTGCTGCTCACCGATACCGTAAAGGAGTGTCTGTCTGTTTTCGGAATCATTAACTGCCTTCAGAGTCTTGTCTTCATCCATCAGTTTTGCCAGAGCAGCGGCAACCTTATCATCATCGCCCTTTTTAACCGCTTTATAACGCATGAATGTATAGGGTTCGGAAAGCTCAGGTTTCGCATAAACAACCTGAGCACCCTTCAGTGCAAAAGTATCACCTGTGGACAGAGATGTTTTGGCAACAGCACCGATATCACCGGCCGCAAGTTCAGGAACTTCAATAGCCTCTTTACCGCGCAGAACATACAGACGGGAAATCTTTTCTTCCTTTTCCTGATTTACATTATAAATGGGAGTATCTGCTTTCAGAGTTCCGGTAACAACCTTGAACAGGGAATACTTTCCGATAAAAGGATCAACAAGAGTTTTGAATACGCGGGCACTCATATGCTTTGCACCGTCATATTCCACAGGAACCATCTCACCTGTTTCAATATCATTACCGTAAACAAACTTGCTGGCAGGTGAAGGCAGGTACTTTCTGATGATATACATCAGCATCTTCATACCCTGAGCATTGGCACCTGATCCCATCAGCACGGGAACGATTGATCCGTCAACCACATTGGACTTCAGTGCATCCTGAATCTCTTCATATGTAAATTCATCACCTTCAAAATAACGCTCCATCAGTTCTTCACTGGTCTCTGCAACTGCTTCCAGCAGGGAATCACGGCTGACAGATACATGATGTTCCAGATAATCCGGAATATCGCATTCTTCAAATTCACTGGTATTGCCGATGAAACGACGTCCTTTCATCTTAACCAGATTTACGAAACCTACAAATTTTTCATTCTCGCGCATGGGTACATAGAAAGGTGCAACCTTACGTCCGAAATATTCATTCAGCTGCAGCATCACATTCTTAAAGCTGGCCTGATCATCATCCATGCCGGTCACAAAGAACAGACGGGGAAGTTCATACTTTTCGCAGATATCCCAGGCCTTTCTTGTGCCCACTTCAACTCCTGCTTTTCCATTAACCACAATAATTGCCGCATCGGCTGCACTGACTGCTTCTTCAACTTCACCGACAAAATCAAAATAACCGGGTGTATCCAGTACATTGATCTTGATTCCTTCCCATTCAATAGGGATAACACTGGTACCGATTGAAAACTGACGCTTAATTTCCTCTTTATCAAAATCGCTGATGGTATTGCCATCTGCTACTTTGCCCATCCTTGCAGTTATACCGGAAACATATGCCATGGCCTCTACCATGGTTGTCTTACCGGCACCACCGTGTCCCAATACTACAACGTTACGAATTTTCTCAGTTTCATAAACGTTCATTCTATTACCTCCAATACGAACAAAATCTGAATCTTCGGGAAATGAGGCTCCCTCGATTCGCATGTTTATATTCTACTAAAATTTTCAGAATAATACAAGTAATTAATCAAATTTTACCAATTCATTTTTAAGAGGCCTTAATTAATCAATGTTTTTGCATATTTTTATCCATTTATCACATTAGTAATCCATCAGTTTTTATAAACTCTGTACGCATCAGTGGAAATCATAAAGCAGTCCGTTTTGACTCTTGTATAAATTACAAATCGTTAATGACTGCCAGAATATGTTTTAGTTTTTCTTCGCTGAGAGAACTCAATTTTTTGACTGCCTCCAGAATATCCGGAGAAAAATCCATGTTTACACTGAAAAACTCTCCGGGTGTAATATCAAAATACTCACAAATATAAAAAAACACCGTCAAAGAAGGAAGCATTTTTCTGCTCTCAATTCGATTGATATAAGATTCACTTAATCCAAGCGATAAACTCATATCACGTGCAGACACACCTTTTGCAAGTCTTAATTTAGTCAGATTCTCAAAGAACTGTTCCTCATACATAATATCTGTTTCCCCCTTGCATGACATTGTAATACACAGAACCAGAAATATATCGATTTAAAATATCTGTTAGTATTGACAGTACGTATTTAAAATATATATAATGATTCAAAATCCATACCCGTATCTGCAGAACAGAATCAAACAGAATCTGCAGCGTAAAAAGAAAGGAGTTACTATGAAAAAAAATTTCAAATGGATTATGCTGACATGCTGTATCATTGCAGGATTATTTCTGCATCCGCTGAATGCAGATGCTGCTGAAAACAATCTGAAAGGAGTGGGACAGGTTGTTCTTGTTACGGTATCGTCATCCACATCCACAGAAGGAACCGCAACAGCGTATGAAAAGAGCAGTGAAGGAAACTGGATCACAAAAAAAACAGGCAGTGCACGTGTAGGTAAAAAAGGGATTGAACCGATTGCCACCCGCAAACAGGGGAGCAATAAAACACCTCAGGGAATTATGAAGCTTTTAAAAGCATATGGGAAAAAGACAGATCCCGGTTCTCTGTTCACATATACCGGGATAACAAGCAATATGTACTGGGATTTAAACAGCGGGTCATCCACCTACAACCGGCTTGTCTATAAAAATCCCGGAGGTGATTATGAACATCTGATTGACTATAATACATACAATTATATGTTTACAACAGATTACAATTACGATCAGATTGCAGGAAAGGGCGGGGCTATTTTCTTCCATTGTAATGGGAAAGGTGCAACATCCGGATGTATTTCCGTTCCTGAATCCACAATGAAATGGTATATGACCTGGCTTGACCCCGACAAAAATCCCGTAATTATTGTGACAACCGAAAAACAGGTACAAAAATACTTTGTTCCTGCTACCAAAATAACCAGTGTTCAGGCCGAATCAGCGACTTCTTTGAAAATCAGCTGGAATCGTGTTTACGGTACTGCACGTTATTACATTCAGAGATCTGATTCTTCCGATGGAACTTATAAAACAGTTAAAACCATCACCAATCCCAAGACCACCTCCTGGATCGACAGGGATGTAGCAAGTGGTAAAAACTATTATTACCAAATTAAGACCCGAAATTATGTGGATGGTAAAACCGGATATACAGGTACTTCTTCTGTTGCCTCCAATAAAATATTTCTTGTCAGATATGATGCAGGCGGCGGTTCGGGAAAAATGAGCAATACCTGGGTTCCTTACGGATATTCTACCAAACTTCGGGCCAATTCTTTTTCAAAAAGCGGATATACCTTTGTCGGATGGAAAATGTATCGCAAATCAGACAAAAAATGGTATACTAATGAAGCCGGATGGCAGACTGCAGACAGTATTTCTAAAAATTCATATACAAAATATGTAAAAAAAGATAAAACATGTCTGGCAAAGTCATCATCAATTAATAAAGATACTATAATACTGTATGCTGTGTGGGCAAAAAATCCTTCCGAACCGGAACTGGTCTCTGCCAGAGCAGTGAACGATACAACAATCCGGATTCAATGGAAAGCCTCATCAACTGCTTCAGTAAAAGGATACCGCATTTACAGGAAAACCGAAGATTCCGGTTGGACGCGCATCGCCCAGTCAGAGGGCCGTACAGTAACAGAATATAATGATACCACTGCACAGAAAGGGATACGCTATATCTATACTGTCAGAGCATACCGGACATCAAATGGTGTTACTGTCCTCAGCAGTTATGATAAAAAAGGGGTTTCTGCGGCAATAGAATAAATAGTTACAGATTCTATCAGTTTTCTCCCCGTCGGGCAGATTTTCTGCATGAGAAGCAGATCTGCCCGGCTTTATTTCTTTTCTGATTTTAAGATTTAAAGTATAAAAGTATTGACAAACATCTTTCTTTCAACTAAAATGATGATTGCGTATTGCGGGGAAACTGTGCAAATTCCCCGCCTTTTATTGAAAGGATTAGATGAATATTATGTTTACAGTTGGATTTGTAGGACTTGGACTGATCGGCGGTTCCATTGCCAGATGTCTGCGGGAATTACATCCCGACTTCCATATGATTGCATGCGGTGCCTCCATGAAAACTCTGGAAAAAGCTCTCAGTGACCATACAGTGGATGAGATTTTCCCTCATGTGGATTCCCATCTGTCTGTATGCAATCTGATTTTTTTATGTGCCCCGGTTGAATACAACATCGGATATCTTCCGGTATTAAAAGAAATTATCCGTGAAGACTGCCTGATTACGGATGTGGGCAGCACCAAAGCGGAAATCCATGAAGCCGTTGAACGTCTGGGTCTGAACAGCCGTTTTATCGGAGGACATCCCATGGCCGGTTCTGAGAAAAGCGGTTACCAGCATTCCAATACCCATCTGCTGGAGAATGCCTGGTATGTGCTTACTCCCACGGATGACACTGACCCGGATGCACTGGATCTGATGCTGGACTGTGTTCATGATTGCCGGGCTCAGCATATTGTTCTTGATTACAGAGAACATGACCGGATCGTGGCAGCCATCAGCCATGTTCCCCATCTGATTGCCGCAGGGCTGGTCAATCTGGTTCAGGACAATGATAATTCCCTGCACCAGATGAAACAGCTGGCAGCCGGCGGTTTCAAGGATATCACCCGCATTGCTTCTTCTTCTCCGGTTATGTGGGAACAGATCTGTACCAGCAATACAGAACCCATCGCCGACATCCTGCGCAAATACATATCTATTATGGAAGATATTCTCATTGATGTGGAACGGCAGGATGGTCAGTCCATCAACCGTTTTTTTGAAAAGTCACGGGATTACCGGAACAGTATATCCGATAAACCAAAAGCCATCGGATATATCAAGCCGGAATATTCCATTTACTGCGATATCGTAGACCGTGCCGGTGCCATTGCTACTCTGGCGACTACTTTATCCACTCACCAGATCAGCATTAAAAATATCGGTATTATCCATAACCGCAGCTTCGAGGACGGTGCTCTGAAAATTGAATTTTACACGGAAGAAGCCATGGAAGAAGCCGTTGAGATTCTAAACAAATGGAATTATAAGATCACACGGAGAAAATAAAGGAGTTTTGTCATGAAATTTTATCCTTCAGGGACTTTAAAAGGTGAAATAACTGTACCCGGAGATAAATCCATCTCTCACCGCAGCGTTATGTTTGGTTCCATCGCAAAAGGTACCACGGAAATCACAGGTTTTCTGCAGGGCGCAGACTGTCTGTCCACCATATCCTGTTTCCGGAAAATGGGAGTTGACATCGAGAATAACCGGGATTGCGTTCTGGTTCACGGACGCGGGCTGCACGGGCTGACTGCCCCGGATTCTGTGCTGGACTGCGGTAACAGCGGAACAACCACCAGACTGATTTCCGGTATTCTGGCAGGCCAGAAATTTTCCTGCACGCTGACCGGTGACGCATCCATTCAGAAACGCCCCATGAAACGGATCATGGAACCACTCAGTATGATGGGTGCCCGGATTGAAAGCGTTCATCAGAATGGCTGTGCACCTCTTGCTATCACCGGGAGTCCCCTTCACGGTATTCATTACCATTCCAAAGTTGCTTCCGCTCAGGTTAAATCCTCCATTCTGCTGGCCGGACTTTACGCGGAAGGAAAAACTCAGGTTACTGAACCGGCACTTTCCAGAAATCATACGGAAATCATGCTTCGCTTTTTCGGCGCCCATGTGACCTCTTCTGGCCGCACCGCTTCCATTCTGCCAGCTGATGAACTGTACGGCCAGAAGATTACAGTACCCGGAGATATTTCTTCTGCTGCATACTTTATCGCAGCCGGTCTTCTGGTTCCCGGTTCGGAGCTTCTTATTAAAAATGTTGGAATCAACCCCACAAGAGACGGAATCCTCCGTGTCTGCAAAGCCATGGGGGCAGATATCACCCTGCTGAATGCAGTTTATGACTCCGGAGAACCGGTGGCAGATCTTCTTGTCCGTCACAGCAGCCTGAAAGCAGTCGAAATCGGCGGCGATCTTATTCCAACACTGATTGACGAAATCCCTGTGATCGCTGTAATGGCCTGCGCAGCCTCCGGCACCACCATCATTAGGGATGCGGCAGAACTGAAAGTAAAAGAATCCAACCGTATCCGAACAGTGGTGGACAATCTGAAGGTCATGGGCGCCCAGGTAGAAGAAACCGATGACGGCATGATTATCCACGGTGGAAATCCTCTGCACGGCGGCATCATTGAAAGTCACCTGGATCACCGTATTGCCATGAGTTTTGCCATTGCATCCCTGATTGCTGATGGTGAAACCATCATCCGGGATGCAGATTGTGTTAATATTTCCTACCCTGTTTTTTACAGGGATCTGGAAAAACTGAAACAGTAATCCGGCGATTTTTCTGTTTTTCCGGAAATACAAAAGCAGGGAAACAGTATTACGGCAAAAGAATACTGTTCCCTGTTTTTAGATTTTACTGTTATTCCCTGTTTACTGTATCTGAATCAGTTCTGTGCATCAGCAGTTTCCGGACATCATTCGATTCCGAACAGGCGAAGCAGTTTTTCCTCTCCAGTTTATTTAAAATTCGAATTTAACGTGGTTTTTTTAATCAGTCCATCAAAAATATACAACAATCCCGGCAGCACAAAAAATACGATAACCATGGAAAGCAGCGTTCCTCTTCCGAGAAACAGTCCAAGCTGTGCCAGAATTCCGTGGCTTGAAAAACTGTTCAGCAAAAATCCTACCGATGACAGTACTATACCGGATGTCAGCAATGATGTCGTGACTGTCGGAATAACTGTCATGATTGCTTCTTTTTTCGCCATGGTATGCCGCAGTTCCATATAACGGCTGGTCAGGAGAATCGCATAATCCACCGTCGCTCCCAGCCCGGCCAGCACAATAAATGGCTCCACCCAGGATGTAGTTGTAAAAATCAGCACCAGCGTTACGATCAGAATCGCAAGTGCCGTAATCATCCGAATCTCATTAACCGTGCTCGTTGTTGCAAGGGCAGTTGAAACAGCATCACCACTCATGGCATTTTCATCACCAATCACTTCCCTGATGGCATCTACCGCTTCGATTCGTCTAGCCTCATCGATGGTAACGGTAAACAGTGCCGTATTTTCCTTATAATAGGTTTCCACCACATCGATATCAGCCATTTCCAGAGGCTGATAAATATTTACACCATCATCAAGCCACATGACATCTGTAACACCAGCGCAGTCTTTCAGCTTTTCCTTATACTCCAGTGCTTCTGCCAGAGATATGTCTTTCACCATGACACGGGCATTGGGAATCCCTCCGTCAAATTCCTCATTCATCAGATCCAGAGAAACCGTGGAATTACTGTCCTCCGGAAGATAATCCTTCATATCGTAATTAACACCCACAAAACTCTGTAAAATGGCACCCGCAATGGCCAGAACAATAAATAGAACCAGTATCTTTTTGGGATTATTTACGCCCCCTGTATAAAACCTTCGCATTATTTTTTCCTTTCATTTTTTCTCTCTGATTGCCATACCAACTATATGAAAACGATTAATCAAGCTCACACCCAGCATTACTATATCCGAAACAGCCGGCAAATAAAACAGACAATAAACAGGCTAATACTGGTTATCAGACAAACGCAGGCGTTTTGACTAACAGATTGCTGCTGAACAGGAACCTGATGCAGTCCTTCTCGTAGCTTTTTTGTTTTCGACTATTGAGATATTTACCGTGAACATGGATTATGTTGACCACAACAAACATATAATCAACTGCGCATATGATTCCATGGGCCATGAAGAGATGAAACGTTTTTTTTATGCCGATATCATCGGAGTCATGAGAAGTGTCATTGATAACGGGGAACAGCTTCTTCAGCTGTCCATCAGCAGTGAATTCAAAGAATTTATTGCTTCTCTTTACACAGAAGCATTTGCCGGACTGATGATTACCTGGCTGAAAAATAAGAATAATCCGGACAAAGAACAGCTGATTCAGAATATCCTGTTTGTCTGCCAGACATCCATCCCCTATCTGCTTCGTAAAAAAGCTGAACGGGAAAGTGAAAAATAAGGCTGGCGCACCCACCTGAAAAATCCCTCCCTTCGACTGAATCGAAAAAAGGGATTTTTTTATGCATTGATCTGTACTATACCGCATCTCCCCGATCGGAAACCAGATGATATCCCGTTTTTTCCACCCGTGCAGCCAGGCAGCCCCTGCATTGTGCAGCTTCTTCTCCTGTACAGATTTTATTATCATAAAGTTCATACTGCTTTCTGTTTTTCACAGGCGAAAGATTGGGCATCACCACATTGGCACCGGCTCTGATTCCCTTTTCCCTACCCTGAGGATCCATGGTTCCCAGCGCTGTTGTTGCCGGAAGCAGTACCTTGGGCAGCATTATACGGATTATCGATAACAGGAACAAAGTCAGTTCCACACTGCCCGCTTCTCTATCTGCAAAAACCGTATCATGATGAGGAATAAACGGTCCGATACCCACCATATGCGGCTCCAGTTCTTTCAGAAAAACCAGATCTTCTGCTATATGCTCCATCGTCTGCCCCGGTGAACCCACCATAAATCCGGCTCCCACCTGATATCCAAGGCTTTTCAGATCATACAGGCATTGTTTTCTTACTGCCAGACTCATGGCTGCTGGATGAAGGGTGCGATAATGCTCCTCATTGGCTGTCTCATGACGCAGCAGATACCGGTCTGCGCCTGCCTCCCGGAATAACCGGTAACTTTCCCGGGATTTTTCTCCGATGGAAAGAGTCAGAGCACAATCAGGAAAACGTCCTTTGATTTCCCGTATAATTGCTGTCATCCGCTCATCCGTATAATACGGGTCCTCACCGCCCTGCAGTACAAAAGTATGGTAACCCAGCTGATATCCCTCCTCACAGCACTCAAGAATCTCCTCCTGTGTCAGACGATACCGTACCGCATTGCGGTTACCTGAACGAATCCCGCAATAATAACAATTATTCTTACAGTAATTTGTAAATTCAATTAATCCTCTTGTATATACCTTATCTCCGTAATATATTTTTCTCAGTCTCACAGCTTCACTTCTGAGAAGTTCAACAATCTCCTGATCCTCTGAACACTTCAGGAGACTAGTATATTCTTCTGCAGTAAGCTCATGATTCTGAATCAGCTTCTTTGCTGCCTGTCGCCCCGTAATCATCCTGTTTCCAGATCCCCTTTCCTTATCCCCTGCAGGAATTTACAGCCAGACAAGAAATTACTGCATTCTTGTCTAACTATAATGTATCCGATACAATTCCTACTGTTATTATAGGATATTGTAACACAGAATGCAGACAGTGTCAAATCAGAAGAACAATTATCCTGTATGCATTTATTAAGTCACCCACCACCAGTTCAACTGGTGGTTTGGGGTAGGCCCTAAAAAGGGCCATATTACTGCTGCGCCTAAAAAGGCGGTGTCGCAAGCGTTGCTACTGGCGTCCGCTAAAAAGCGGATCCCTTACTATCTTCTTTC
>JAXDZY010000006.1:0-20124 GCA_034086685.1 Lachnospiraceae bacterium | reverse complement strand
GGATTTGGATGCCTTAAAAAACAGCTCAATACTCCAGCGGTTTCCATATGTTCTGACGATTTCTGATTCGCTGAGGCTGCAGTCTGTACTCAGGATATACAGGCATTCACTGCTCTTATTGCGGTTTCTGACAAAGACGATCTTTACCGGGATTCCTTCGGTGAGCAGTGCATGGATCATGGGTTCTGTGGTAAACCAGGTATCCATCAGGACATAGTCTGCCTGGATTCCGGCCTGAAGTGCTCTTCTGACCAGAAGAACAGCAGCATCGGTTTTCTTCATGAGTGCTTCTTTCCGGGCTCTGAATCCGTTGGTCCGATGATCGATGTCTTCTGAGATTTCCTGACATTGGATTTATGGAGTAATTTACCAATCTGAAGGTCTTTTACAGCATCAGCGAACAGATTTTCAGTATTTTCAAAAGTATCATTTTGGTATATCATAGAATCGTGGCACCTCTTTCGGTTTTTTGTGTTTGGCGATTCAATTATACCAAAGGTTGGTGCCTTTTTTATGTCAAGACATCAATTTAATACTGATTTTTGTTTGAGTAATCAAGCGTTTATATCGGCTTTGCCGGTGGGAAAGTTGAGTAAAATATTAAAATAGTAAAAGCAGATGCAGAGAATTGTGTTTGCCGGTACCGCCTGGAATTGAAGTAAAAAGCCGATTATGGTATACTGATACTGATTTTAAAAAGTTGGGGGATGCAGAGTATGATTCAGGATATTGAACCGCATATTTATCATAATGAATATCATGTGCGGAAACCGCAGGATTCGGATTATTTTATTGGTGTGAAGGATGGAATGCTTTATATGGCTGAAGGCGATAATGGACCGGAATATATCCGTTTTGATATGCTTCCGGCTGTTGTGCGTGAAGATGAATCGGCTATTGTTTTTTTGTTTCAGATAGATGACATTTCCTGGTTTCTGGCAGATCCACAGGCCAAAAAGCATGAACTGATTCTGAGCGAATTGAAGAAAACAGATGATATCATGGAAGTTCCGGTACAGGAATTCCGGCAGATGCGTCCCATGTGGAAGGCATTTGCCGGTATTACGGCTGTTCAGCTGAATAACTGGTACAGCAGCCGGAAGTTCTGCGGCAGATGTGGTTCAAGGATGGAAAAGAGTATAAAGGAACGGGCCATGATATGCCCTGAGTGCGGTCTTACAGAATACCCCAGAATCTGCCCGGCGGTGATTATTGCGGTGACCAACGGAGATCGGCTTATGATGACTAAATATGCCCAAAGAGCATATAAAAATTATGCGCTGGTGGCCGGGTTTACTGAAATTGGAGAAAGTTTCGAGGAAACCGTAAAGAGAGAGGTCATGGAAGAAGTAGGTTTGAAGGTAAAAAATATCACATATTATAAAAGCCAGCCCTGGTCTTTTTCTGATACGATTCTTGCAGGATTTTTCTGTCAGCTGGATGGATCTGATGAATATCATATGGATACGCAGGAGCTGTCTGTGGCTGAATGGATTTCCAGAGATCAGCTTCCTGACAGAAGTCATGATATCAGTCTGACCAGCGAGATGATAGAGGCATTCCGAACCAGAACATACCCTCAGTATGAAAACTGGGAAGGGAAGGCGTAAGGTATGGAGAAAAAATACAGCTGCTGTATTTCGCAGGAAGAAGCAGGGTATACCGTAAAGCAGATTCTGACTCACAAATGGAAGCTGGGAACCGGGCAGATTAAAAAAGCCAAATTCAGAAAAAACGGTATTCTGGTCAACGGAAAGCAGGTAACTGTGCGGCGGGTGCTGCAGGAGGGGGATAGTCTGGAAGTTCTGCTGGAGGAAAGACATCAGGGTTCATCCCATCTGGTGCCTGTGGAAGGTAATCTCCGGATTATCTATGAGGATGAGGATATACTGGTGGTGGAAAAGCCTGCAGGAATTGTATGCCATCCTTCTGCGGGACATTACTGCGATTCCATGGCTAATCTCCTGGTGGGATATTTTGCATCAAAAGGAGAGGGGTATGTGGTCCGTCTGGCGGGGCGTCTGGATAAGGGAACCTCGGGACTTTTACTGTATGCCAAACATGCACCGGCACTTACAGAGCTGGAACGTCAGAGAGCAGACGGACGAATGAAGAAAGTATACTATGCTGTTCTGACAGGGTGTCCGTCTGTAAAAGAAGGGGAGATTGATGAACCCATCGGTGCAGATCCTTCAGTTCCCATGAAGCAGCGTGTCTGCAGCGTGGAGAAAGGAGGGGCTGAGGCGAAAACACATTACCGGATTCTTCTGAGTGCGGAGGATGGATGCTGTTCTCTGGCAGAAATAACCATATCAACAGGGCGAACTCATCAGATCCGTACCCATATGTCATGGCTGGGATATCCGCTGGTGGGAGACCAGATGTACGGCGGAACCGGTGAGCCCGGACGCCCGGCGCTTCATGCCGGCAGTCTGACTTTTGAACATCCGGTAACGGGAACAGAGATGCGGTTCACCAGCAGAATTCCCCGGGATATGCGGGAGTATCTGGAAGTGCATATCCCGGACTACAGCGAATAAACAACTTTTATTTACCGCGATTGGCTGTATTCGGTTGTCACAAGATTCTCATAAGGAACTTTTTCTTCCAGTTCTCCTGCTTCCATAAGGATATTCTGCAGCAGATCAAAGCTTTCTTCCGTGAAGACGGTGTCTGTTTTCCAGGTGTCCTGGGCGAGGTATCGTTCCACGATGGCTGAGATCGTTTCCACATCGGTTTCTGCGAACTGAGGAGCAATTATTTCTGCGATTTGTGCAGCGGTATGGGAATTGACATAATCAAGTCCCATCTGTATGGCAGCAGTGAATTTACGGATCACATCCGGATTTTTTTCAATATAGCTTTTTTTTGCACAGTAAGCAGTGTAGGGAACATAACCGGAGGCTTCACCCAGAGAAGCAATCACATATCCGTTGCCTTCCTGCTCCAGAAGAGTGGCATAGGGCTCAAATTCAACAGTGAAATCCGCATCATTGCCGGTAAAAGCAGCAGCAGTCAGACCGAAATCAATATTCTGATCAATTTGAAGATCCTCGGACGGGTCGATATTGTTTTTCTTTAAAATATACTCAAATATCATTTCCGGCATACCTCCTGACCGCCCGCCAAGTACATAGCTGCCTTTCAGCATATCCCATGAAAAGTTATCAACAGGTTCTCTGGAAACCAGAAAGTTGCCGGCCCTCTGGGTCAGCTGGGCAAAGTTTACGGCATAGTCTTTCTGTCCCTGTACATATGCATAAATGGAAGCTTCACTCCCCATAAAACCGATATCCGCCTCATTGCTGATAAGGGCGGTCATGGTTTTATCAGCGCCATAACCGGTGACCAGTTCCAGATCGATACCCTGTTCTTCAAAACAGCCGTTTTCAATGGCCACATACTGAGGTGCATAAAATATGGAATGAGCCACCTCGTTCAAAACAATATGGGTGTTATCAGATGAATTTTTTTTACTGCATCCGCCGGGAATCAGAAGCAAAATCATGGACAGTACAAGTAATAATGAAAGATTACGTTTCACAGTCAGACTCCTCAAGAAAAGCATCTGTTGTAGTATATGCCGGAAAGAAAAGAGGTTTCATTTACTGTGGTGAAATTTTCTGTTCAAATCCGCATTTAATAACCCCCCGGGGGGCTTGTTGGCCTGTAATGGTTTTGATAAAATATATACAAAGTCAGTACAGAAAGCCGGATTGGGAAAGGCGGAAGCGGAGTGAGGGGAAGATTATGACAGAGTTAATGCATGAAATTGAAAATTACTGGGAAAACAGAGCACCCGGATATTCAAAAGTGAATCAGGAAGAACTGCAGGGAGTTCAGAAGGCACAGTGGCTGAAGGAGTTCAGAAAGCATTTGCCGAAAGAAAACAGGGATGAAGTTAAGATTCTGGATGTGGGAACAGGCCCCGGGTTTTTCTCGATAATACTGACGGAAGAAGGCTATTCCGTAACGGCAGTGGATTATACTGCAGGTATGCTTGAGCAGGCCAGGATGAACGCAGGTCTTCTGGCTCAGAAAATTGATTTCATGCAGATGGATGCACAGAATCTGCGTTTTGAAGATGAAACATTTGATGTGGTGGTTTCCAGAAATCTGACATGGAATCTGGAAAAACCGGAACAGGCTTACAGCGAATGGCACCGGGTACTGAAAAAAGGCGGAATGATGCTGAATTTTGATGCCAACTGGTATCAGCATCTGTTTGATGCCGAAAAACGCAGAGAGTATGAGGAAGATCGTCGGAAAGTGGAAGAGGCCAGCATGGAAGATCACTACACCTGCACAGATATCGACACAATGGAAAGTATTGCCAGAAGGATTCCTTTAAGTCCGGTCAGTCGTCCCGGCTGGGATTGTCGGGTGCTGGATGATATTGGATTTGGAACGGTGGAAGTGGATCCTGGTGTATGGGACAGAGTTCTTTCTCCGGTTGAGAAACTGAATTATGCATCAACACCCGTTTTTATGATTAAGGCTGTGAAATAAAAACAGATATTGCTGATAATAACTATGGAGAGGATGACCGGAATATGGAAACAGCGGCAAAGTGTCAGGTGGAGACAGTGATTGAGCCGATTAAAGACAGAATACAGAATTACTGGAGTGAGCGCAGTGAATCTTTTGCAAAGCAGCGCCGACAGGAGCTGGAATGCCATATGGCGGACGCATGGCAGGCGGAGATCGAAAAATACATTCCCATGGACAGAGAACTGAGGATTCTGGATGTGGGGACCGGAAGCGGTTTTTTTGCCATACTTCTGGCAAAGCTCGGACATCATGTAACCGGAATCGATCTGACACCTTCCATGATTGAGGAAGCAGAGCATCTTGCCGTACAGCAGCAGGTGGAATCCGATTTCTTTGTAATGGATGCGGAAAATCCTGAATTTGCGGATGAAAGCTTTGATGTGGTCATTTCCAGAAACCTGACCTGGACACTGCCTCATCCGGAGCATGCTTACAAACAGTGGAACCGTGTGTTGAAAAAAGGAGGTATCCTTCTTAATTTTGACGCGGATTACGGCAGTGAAAAAACAGCAGATTTCGGGAAGCTGCCGGTTAATCATACCCACAGGCAGCTGGGAAAACGGCTTCTGGAAGAATGTGATGCCATTAAAGCAGAACTGGAAATCAGCCGTTATGTCCGTCCTGTATGGGATGTTCGTGTACTTCTCAATCTGGGTATGGAAAAAATACAGATCGATACGGGAATCAGCAGACGGATCTATACAGAGCAGGATGCATTGTATAATCCCACTCCCATGTTTGCACTTTGTGCGGTAAAAGACTGACAGAAAGCTGAATATTTATAAAAAACCTCCATGGGATACGGATTTCATGCAGAAGCAGCTGTCTGGAAATCTGTCCGTGGAGGTTTTTGTTTTTTATGCAGATGTTGATATCAGGTATAAAAAAGACTTTCAGATCTTGGAATATCCAAAAGAATTAACCAGCGCTTCCACCGGAATGCCCTTTTTGCAGAAGGGGCAATCCTTTCTTTCATAAGATGCATACCCTGTGATATCGTCAGGAGTAAAAAGGGTATTGATGGGCATGCCGTCTACTTCCTTTACTGCGCTGAATATGGTGGAAACACCCTGCAGGATACCTCCGTAATATTCAATACACTCGGTACCTTTACGGACGCTGACCCCTGTGGTAACGGAAGCCATCAGCAGGATAATATTTTTATCTCTGACCATGGGTTCCACATTTTCACGGAACAGCAGCTGGCTGCTGGTTATGTATTCAGGCTGGATAACATAAATGGTCTTATGGGCATTTCTTGACATAAAGCCTGCTGCAGTCAGTTCCTGTGCCAGAAATGCTCCAATTACATCGGTACCATCCAGGCAGACGATGGTATCAACAATGGTATTATGCATATACTGCTGTGCAAGTGCATGTGCACACTGGAAAGCTTCACTCTGACGGGCTTTAATTGTTGTCAGGTCAATATAATAATTGATATGTGAATGGTTGGTTGCAAAATGTCCCGGGACTGCTTTAATGGGGACAACATTGCTGTGTTTA
The DNA here is from genome assembly GCA_034086685.1 of Lachnospiraceae bacterium. Classification (GTDB taxonomy): domain Bacteria; phylum Bacillota; class Clostridia; order Lachnospirales; family Lachnospiraceae; genus TWA4. The sequence continues at coordinate 14,067 of JAXDZY010000006.1, read as the reverse complement.
CCCGAGGGGAATTTGATAATACGAGATTCGTTCATGAATACCACCTTTCTCCTCCGTGTTCTACCAGAATTTTACGTTTTCCAAAACAGTGGGTATACGGTCCGGAACTGATTAATGATGCTGTGTAAAAAAATGATAAAAACATGCGGGGAAATCTAATAAATTTATAAGTATTATACAGCCTGAATGAAAATTATGCAATTATTTTCATGGATTTGTCTGTATATTCTTTTGTACATATGAGTTGCAGAACGGATGAACGGCTGTGACCGGATCCGGACAAGCAGAAAAAAGCAGCAGTTCTCAGGAGGATGTATTGATATAAAAAACGATTGTAAAAAAGAGCAATCCGTGGGATATTATAAGGAGAAAATAATTTTATGGAGGGGAAAATTGAAAAAAACAGTTACTCAGATGATGATTATTATTGCTGCTTCCGCTGTTTACGCAGCGGGAATCAGTCTGTTTCTGGATCCGAATAATCTGGCTCCGGGAGGAGTCACCGGTATTTCCGTTATTTTGAACCGTCTTACCCATATACCGACCGGTACACTTTATTTTCTGATTAATGTACCTCTTATGCTGCTGGGATTGTGGAAATTCGGTGCACGTTTTATCGCAAAGACTGCTTTTTCCATTGTATGTACATCTGTATTTACCAACATACTTGGCAATTACGAGCCGCTTACCCGGGAACCGCTGCTGGCGGCTGCAGCAGGAAGTGTACTGGTTGCTGTGGGAATCGGATTTGTATTCAAAGCGGGCGCAACTACGGGAGGGACTGATATCATTATCAAGGTCCTGCGTCAGAAAAGGCCTCATCTGAAAACGGGTTTTCTGTTTCTGGTGACGGATTTTATTATAGTATTTCTTTCGGGATTTGTATTTCATGATCTGGATACGATTCTGTACGCATTGCTGGCGGTGATCATTTCAGGGAAAGTACTGGATTACGTGCTTTATGGATCAGATGAAGCCAGAATGGTTTTTGTGATCACCAGAAAGCACCGTGCCATAGCTGACCGCCTCATGAAAGAAATTGATACAGGGGTTACGTACCTTCACGGAGCCGGCGGTTACAGTCTGGAAGATAAGGAAATTCTCATGTGCGTGGTCCGCAAACAGCAGGCTCCCCGGGTGGAGGAAGTGGTAAAACAGGAAGATGCGGAGTCATTTATGATCGTGACCAGCGCCACAGAGATATTCGGCGAAGGATACAAAAGCTTTTTCTCGGAAAAGCTGTAATAAAAAGGGTTGACAAATGAAAATAGTATAGTATAGAATATGAGAACAGGCAAATGCGATGACGAAGAGTAGTAGGTGTCAGGCTCTGATTTCAGAGAACTGCCGGCAGGTGAGAGGCAGTACAGACGGGCGCTGAACTGGCTTCCATGCAGATCTGCCCAACTCCCGGATGCTTTATCAGAGGCTTCGAAGGGAAAGTAAGCGGATCCGGGACTTCCCGTTACAGAAGATACAAGTGCACAGTCATCCGGCTGTGAAGTAGAGTGGTACCGCGAATATCCCCCGTTCGTCTCTATGTGAGATGAGCGGGGTTTCTATTTTTTTAGTTATAATACAGAGAAAGGAGAAGATTATGAGTCAGTCTTATAATCCTAAAGTAATTGAAGAAAAGTGGCAGAAGATCTGGGAAGAAGAGAAAGCTTTTGCTGCAACTGATGATTTTTCAAAGCCGAAATATTATGCGCTGGTAGAGTTTCCCTATCCTTCAGGACAGGGACTTCACGTAGGTCATCCCCGTCCCTATACAGCGCTGGATATCGTATCCCGTAAAAGAAGAATGCAGGGGTATAATGTACTGTTTCCCATGGGCTGGGATGCATTCGGCCTTCCCACAGAGAACTATGCCATCAAAAACAAGATTCATCCGGCCATTGTAACCAGAAATAATGTAAAACGATTTAAGGGACAGCTGCAGTCACTGGGCTACTCCTTTGACTGGGATCGTGAGATCAATACAACGGATCCCGAATATTATAAATGGACACAGTGGATTTTCCTGAAGCTGTTTAAAAAAGGCCTTGCTTACAAAGCAGAGATGCCTATTAACTGGTGTACATCCTGTAAATGCGGCCTTGCCAACGAAGAGGTTGTAAATGGTGTGTGTGAACGCTGCGGAAGCGAAGTTGTTCATAAGGTAAAGAGTCAGTGGATGCTGAAGATTACAGAATATGCGGATAAACTGATTGATGATCTGGATAAGGTGGATTATATCGAACCTGTAAAGGTTTCCCAGAAGAACTGGATCGGTCGTTCCAACGGTGCAGAAGTTGATTTCAGGCTGGCCGGCAAGGAAGAGACACTGCGTATCTACACCACACGTCCCGATACCCTGTTTGGTGTTACTTATATGGTTGTATCTCCGGAACATCCTTATATTGATCAGTTTAAGGATGAGATTTCCAACATGGATGAAATCCTTGAATATCGTGCACAGGCTGCCAAAAAGTCTGATTTTGAACGTACTGAGCTTGCAAAGGAAAAGACCGGTGTGGAAATTAAAGGTCTGAAGGCTGTCAATCCTGTAAATGGCAAAGAGATTCCCATCTGGGTGTCTGATTACGTACTGATGTCCTACGGCACCGGCGCAATCATGGCTGTACCCGGACATGATGAAAGAGACTGGGAATTTGCGAAGAAATTCGGTCTGCCCATCATTGAAGTTGTAGGCGGAGGCAATGTGGAAGAAGCCGCATTTACAGATGTAGCTTCCGGTATTCTGGTTAATTCCGGTTTCCTGACCGGCCTGGAGGTGGCAGATGCCAAGAAGAAGATTATTGAATGGCTGGAAGAAAAAGGAATCGGTAAGGCTAAACGTAATTTTAAATTGAGAGACTGGGTATTTTCACGCCAGAGATACTGGGGTGAACCGATTCCCATTGTTCACTGTGACAAGTGTGGTTATGTTCCGGTTCCCGAATCTGAATTGCCGCTGGTATTGCCCGATGTGGATAACTATATGACCACCGATGACGGAGAGTCTCCGCTGTCCGCCATGACAGACTGGGTAAATACCACCTGTCCCTGCTGCGGAGGTCCCGCAAAACGTGAAACCGATACCATGCCTCAGTGGGCTGGTTCTTCCTGGTATTTCCTGCGCTATATTGACCCTCATAATACAGAGGAACTGGCAAGCAGGGAAGCAATGGATTACTGGCTGCCTGTAGACTGGTACAATGGAGGTATGGAGCATACTACACTGCATCTGCTGTACTCCAGATTCTGGCACAAATTCCTTTACGACGAGGGTGTCGTTCCCTGTCCTGAGCCGTATCAGAAGAGAACTTCCCATGGTATGATTCTGGGTGAGAACGGTGAGAAGATGAGTAAGTCCAGAGGCAACGTAATCAATCCTGATGATATTGTCAATGAATTCGGTGCAGATACACTTCGTACTTATGAAATGTTCATCGGCGCATTTGATATGGCTGCATCCTGGTCCAATGACGGTGTTAAAGGCTGCCGCCGTTTCCTGGATCGTGTGTGGAAACTGCAGGATATTACAACGGATGCTGCAGGTTACTCCAAAAATCTGGAAACCAGAATCCATCAGACCATAAAAAAGGTAAGCCAGGATTTCGAAAATCTTAAATACAATACTGCCATTGCGGCGATGATGGCTCTGTTAAATGATTACAATAAAGCGGGAAGTATCACCAGGGATGATTACAGGATTCTTCTGATTCTGCTGAATCCTGTGGCACCTCATATTACAGAGGAACTCTGGGCCATTATGGGATTTGAAGGAAGACTGTATCAGACTTCATGGCCGGAGTACGATGAAGCCAAAACCGTGGAACAGACTGTGGAAGTGGCCGTTCAGATTAACGGAAAGGTTCGTACTGCCATTCAGCTTCCCAAGGATATCTCCAAGGAAGATGCAATCGCAGCAGGAAAGGAAGCAGTTGCTTCCAGACTGACCGGAACAATCGTAAAAGAAATTTATGTACCCGGCAGAATCATTAATATTGTTCAGAAATAAAAACTGATTTTCGTATCGGAGAATCATACCGAAGGAAAGCTCAGAAATCCGTTGAACAGACGGGTCCCTGAGCTTTTCGATTACCAGGTTTCTTCAATATAAATGACGTGCTCATTCTCTGCCAGTTTTTCAATGATTTCCGTGCGTCTGATGTTTTTGGGGAGAACTGCTGCGTAGGTTACTGCTGTTTTTGATTCTTCCAGAAAGGGACGTGACAGTTTCATATCGTCAACGCTTATGTTCAGGTCACGGAACAGCTGAGTGATGATTCCCATGCTTTTCAGCGTATCAAGTTCCATATAAAGAGTAATACTGCGCTCATTGATCAGCATCTTTTTTTCAAGAATCCGGAGAAAATGCATGGCAAAGAAAATGATCACAGTTGCCGTTGCTGCGGCGAAGTAATATCCGCATCCGCAGGCCAGTCCGATGGCTCCGCTGGCCCATAAAGCAGCTGCAGTGGTCAGACCGCGGATATGCTGGCGGAATTTACCGGTGACAATGATGGAACCGGCACCGAGAAAACCGATCCCGCTGATGACCTGAGCACCCAGGCGAACCGGATCAGACGCTCCCAGTGAATCAAAAATGTACAGATTGGTCATCATGATCAGTGAAGAAGCGCAGCAGACGATGGCATAGGTGCGCAGACCGGCTGCTCTGCCGGTGTGCGTACGTTCAAATCCCAGCAGACCTCCGAGAAATGTGGACAGAACAAGACGCAGCAAAATATCAGGATACGGGAAATCAGTTATCAGGAAATCAGTCATATAATTCAGTTTCATGGGACACCTCACAATGTATCTGTTAAATATATTCAGTATATTAACAGATTCAGATAAAAAGATTTTACTTCATTTTTTTACTTTTTCCAACAAAATTAACAAGAAATTTAGAATTGTGACGTATTTTTAATAAAATTTATCTAAAAAATGTGATATTATATTAGATAATCAAAAGCGGAAAAGAATAAGTAACAGGAAGGAAACGGTTATCCGAACAGCTTTCGGAATATTTTGATTGAGAACTCAAAGCAGGTGCGGCCTGCATGATACAGGAGGATATGGATGTGCAGATTGCAAAAGGTTGATTTTCAGAATATCTGCCTGCATGAGCGGCCAGGGGGATGGCTGGCGGGAGATTTTCCTTTTGATGGGGAGCTTTATGCCGGAGCTGAAGAGACCGGGAGGTTTTTGCTGGAGAATCCGGTTATTATGCTGGAGATGGCTACGAATCTTTTTTATTACAGAGAACTTGGGCTTTCCATGACAAGGATGTTTTATATTTTTGATAAAGAAAAACAGTGTCCGCTTGTTTTGTCATATATGAACTCCATATTTGAACGGGTTTCAGCCTGGTATGAGGTGGATGAAAGGGGCAGAAAGTATCTGCTGATTCAGGGAGACGGTATAAGTGATATATGTGTACAGATTTTTGAAAGCCTGAAAGAGAGAGGTGCTCTGGAACCGGTGATTCAGAGACTGTATCTGGATTCACATTTCTGCAACGATGTGACAGTCTCAGGATATTACTGTCTTGAAAAAGATCAGACAGAGAGGATATCAGTTACAAAAGAAGCGCAGATAATCGATCGTGAGCTGGTCAGAAAGCTGTTTCTTCACAGTGATTTCCGGAATTTCGGAAGCATTAATGTATCCGGGCTCAGCATGGAGGAGCTCATGGAGGAACCGGTTTTAAAAGAATTGCTGGAACTGACGGATAAAGTATATCTTTATGTATTTGATCTCTGTCTGAAACAGGCAGGTGAAAAGACAAGGAAGTATGTCAAGATTCTCCGATGGAATGTACATGAGGAGATATAACGGAAATTCCTGCCTTGCTATAGGAAAAGTGAAACGGCGATACCGGGGAGAATGGTATCGCCGTTTTTATGCCTGCCGTTTTGAACTGTCATGCAGCACATTCTGAGGCATTTTCTGAAGTCTGCCTTTATAAATGGGGATTTTTTGTACAGGCAGATTATCCGGATCCTGTATCCGGGGTTTCAGGGAACAAAGTGAACACAAGGTGTTCGTATATGTTAATGCCTGTTACAGCAGAACATATTTCAGGATAAACAGTATGCAGAGAATATACATGAGAGGAGTAATTTCTCTGCGGCGGCCTGTCAGTGCATGCAGAATTACATAGGAAATGATTCCTATGGCCAGACCTTCGGAGATCGAGTAAGCCATTGGCATGAATATAATGGTCAGATATGCGGGAATCGCTTCCACGGGATCTTCCAGATCGATTTTTGCAATGGAGCCCAGCATGAGGAAACCCACGAAAATCAGTGCAGGTGCAGTGGCACATGAGGGAATCGAAGTGAAAAGCGGCGCAAAAAACAGAGCCAGAATGAACAGGAAGCCGGTTGTAACGGAAGTCAGTCCGGTTCGTCCGCCTTCGGCAATTCCAGCGGAGCTCTCGGCATAGGTTGTGACTGTGGAGGTTCCAAGGATGGCGCCTGCAGTGGTGGCAGCTGCATCTGCCAGCAGAGCTCCTTTAATACGGGGCAGATGGCCGTTTTCATCCAGCAGATTGGCCCTGGAAGTCAGACCGATCAGTGCCCCCAGAGTATCAAATAAATCCACAAATAGAAAAGCAAATACAATAGTAATAAAAGTTCCCATGGAAATACTGCTGAAATCTGCTTTGAAAGCCTGTCCGAATACTTTTCCGATGCCGGTCAGGTCGGTACTGAACAAAGAGGTCGGAATCATGGAATAAAATCCGGATTCGGCATCAGGAATATAGAGGCCTGTCAGCTGACACAGGATGCCTGCAAACCAGGTAACACCCATACCGATGAGTACATAGCCTTTTATCTGCCGGATGTACAGAATTCCGATCAGAGCGGTACCCAGCAGCGCCAGCAGAGCGCAGATTCCTTCTGTGTGGAACGCACTGCGGAAAGATACAATACCTACCAGTGTACTGTCATTATTGATGATGATTCCGGCATTCTGCAGTCCGATAAATGCGATAAAGAAACCAATGCCGACGCTGGCACCATGTTTCAGGGAGAGCGGAATGGCATTGAACAGTGCTTCTCTGACATTCGATACGGAAAGCAGAATAAAAATAATTCCTTCCACGAAGACGGCAAACAATGCAATCTGCCAGGAATATCCATAAACTCCGCATACAGTAAATGCAAAATATGCATTCAGCCCCATGCCGGGTGCCAGTACGATGGGATAGTTGGTGAAAGCAGCCATAAAAAAGCATCCGAGACAGGACGCAAGAGCAGTTGCCAGCATAACCCCCCGGGCATCCATTCCTGCTGCGGATAACAGGGAAGGATTCACTGCCAGTATATAAGCCATGGTGATAAAGCTTGTAACGCCTGCATTGATTTCTGTGCGGACAGTGGTGTGATTTTCTTCCAGCTGAAAAATCTTCTCTAACATAAGCACCTCCGTATGTTACATTATCATAACATTATAATACTATCTGTTTCCGATAATGTCAATATAAAGTTATAATAAAAAAACAATAGAAGGAATGTGTTGATGTGTCCTCCAATCTTTGAACAGGTTACATTTCAGAATAAATACATGTACAGTTCAAACTGACCTGATAAAAAAAGAAAAATTTGAGTATTTCAACAAGAACAGAATTGTGACATACTAGGAGGCATGAAATAATATGGAGGGCTTCATAATGAATAAAGAAATGAATATCAAAGATATTACAGTGACTGCACTGATGGCAGCACTGGTATTTGCAGGAACCTATTATCTGAAGATTCCGATTCCCGCCATGGGCGGATATATTCATCTGGGCGACAGTATGATTTTCCTGACAGTTTGTATTCTGGGTAAGAAGGAAGGTGCTGCTGCCGGTGCCATCGGTGCTGCGCTGGCAGATTTGATAGGAGGGTATGCGATCTGGGTGATTCCCACCTTTTTCATTAAAGCAGTCATGGCACTGATCATGGGTGTTCTTGCGGAGAAAAGTCATAAAACCTACGGATGGATCGGCGGATGTATTGCAGGCTGTGTATTCCAGGTGGCTGCTTATTCCATCGCAACGGCATTTTTATTTGACAAAGCTTCAGCTCTGGCAATGATTACCGGTAATGCGGTACAGTGTCTGGGCGGATTTCTGGCAGCACTTGCAGTTTTTACCGTTATGCACAATGCCGGGCTGATTTCCATGATCAGACGTCAGCTGCAATAGATGGGCAGCAATTAAAAGACTGGGGCTGGACTTTATCGCGTTAAAATGATAATATATCCTTGTGATAAGGTATTAAAAATACTCATACAGGAGGGTATTATGAAATTATGAATGACAAGATAAAGACGGAAGCGGTTGATTCCCTGTTTCAGGCGATTCTTACCTTACAGAATCTGGACGAGTGCTATAAGTTTTTTGAAGATGCATGTACTATCAATGAACTGCTTTCTCTGTCACAGAGATTTGAAGTGGCACGTATGCTCAGGGAGAAAAAAACCTATCTGGAGATTGCAGAACAGACAGGCGCTTCCACAGCAACGATCAGCAGGGTAAACCGTTGTCTTAATTATGGAACAGACGGTTATGATATGGTGTTGGACCGGATTAATAATCAGGGGGAAAAGCAGGGGGAATAAACCTGCGGCTATAACAGAAGACCGTAAAAGGGGCTGTCCTGAAAACGTAATTCAGAGACAACCCCTTTTACGATTATTTTTTTTCCTGAGATTTCTTTTTTGCTTCGTCCTGTTTCATGCGGTTTTCTCTGTCATCATCGATCAGAGTCTCGATCATCAGTTTTTTCAGATAAACGTCAAATGCAAGATAGCAGATAAAAGCAAATTTGCGGAGCTCTTCACGGTCTTCTTCCGGGATATCCGCGGAGGTATCCGTGAACAGTCTCTCAGAGGAATGGAACTCATTCTTGATATGCTGAAACAGTCCATTCTGCTCCTGTTTGAGATAATCCATCACTTCCTGATAGACTTCTGTCAGAGGAATTTCACCTTTGTTGCTGAAATACTGATCCGCAAGGGGCCCCAGAAGTTCCTGAATGTCACTGATGCTCATGATATTTTTGAAATAATAAATAAATATAAGAAGAAGCATGTGATCTTTGGAATATTTTTTCTTAACGGGCGGCGGCAGCAGGTTATTCTTGGCATAGTTGTTGATCATGGTTTTTGTGAGAATCTTATCACTGTCATAGCGTTTTGAAGTTTTAAGATGATCATCCATAAAAGTGGTAACCTGATCCATATATAAATCAATTGAAGGGATTTCTTCCGGCTGAATATAACCGAGTGAAGCAAGACGTCGGAATAATCTGCTGATGCTCTTGATATTACTGGAATTTTTACTGGACAACGTTCTTCCTCCGTTCTGTAACATTTCATGTCCGGTAATTGGCGGAAACAGACTGTGACCATACAATTACCATATTCAGATTATATAGAGTATAATCGAAAACAGATTTAAAAACAAGTTAATTGCAAATAAAAATTGATATCCGGTTTGGACGTTTGAAACAGACTGTCCATAAAGTTCAGAAAATGGAAATATTGTTTTCGAAAAGTTAATAACACAAACAACTGTTTTTATGATATACTTTTCAGGTATTACATGAAACATTTGTGAAAAGAACAGGGAGAGTGGCAGTATGAGTACAATTTACGAACGCCTGAATCCGGAGCAGCAGAAAGCTGTCTACCAGACAGAAGGACCTTTGCTTATTCTGGCGGGGGCAGGTTCCGGCAAAACCAGGACACTGACCCACAGGATCGCTTATCTGATCGATGAAAAGGATGTGAATCCATGGAGTATTCTGGCAATTACGTTTACCAATAAGGCAGCGGGAGAGATGCGCGAGCGTGTGAATCAGCTGGTGGAATTCGGTGCGGAAAGCATCTGGGTATCCACGTTTCATTCCACCTGTGTACGGATCCTGCGCAGGCATATTGAATATCTGGGATTTACTACCAGCTTCTCCATATATGATACGGATGACCAGAAAACACTTCTTCATCAGGTGCTTAAGAAGCTGGATGTGGATCAGAAGATGTACAAAGACCGCGTGGTCATGAAGTATATATCCGCAGCCAAGGATAATCTGGTGTCACCGGAACAGTTCTGCAGGGAGGCGGCAGGCGATTACCGGCAGATGCGTATCGGCGATATTTATACCGAGTATCAGGAGCAGCTTAAGAAGAATAATGCACTGGATTTTGATGATCTGATCGTAAAGACAGTTGAGCTTTTCAGGGAGAATCCTGAGGTGCTTGAGTATTATCAGAACCGTTTCAGGTATATCATGGTTGATGAATATCAGGATACCAATACGGCTCAGTTTGAACTGATTCGTCTTCTGGCGGGCAGACACCGCAATCTGTGTGTGGTTGGTGATGACGATCAGTCCATTTACAAGTTCCGGGGAGCCAATATACACAATATTCTTGGATTTGAGCAGTATTTTCCCGATGCGACCGTGATCCGTCTGGAACAGAATTATCGTTCCACTCAGAATATTCTGAACGCAGCCAACGAAGTTATTAAAAACAACAGCGGCCGAAAGGAAAAACGCCTGTGGACGGAGAATGAAGAAGGCCGTAAAGTCAGGCTGAAGATGTATGATACCGCCATGCAGGAGGCTGATCGGATTACGGAAGAACTGCTGGATGCGCATGCGGATGGTTTTTCCTACAGGGATTGTGCAATTCTGTACCGTACCAATGCCCAGTCCCGTGCAATTGAAGAGCGGATGGTCAATAAAGGGATTCCCTATCAGCTGGTGGGAGGCGTCAACTTCTATCAGAGAAAAGAAATCAAGGATATCCTTGCCTATCTGAAAACAATTGACAATGGTAACGATGATATTTCGGTTTCACGTATTATTAATGTACCCAAAAGAGGTATCGGAGGGACTACCATCGGGCGTGTACAGGTTTTTGCAGATGAGCAGGGCATGAGCTTTTTTGAAGCCCTGCGCAATGCGGAATACATACCCACACTGGGAAAAGGCCGCGCGGTGGGTAAATTACTGGCTTTTGTTGAACAGATTGCCGTATTCCGTGTGATGGCTGAGAATTATTCTGTTCATGAGCTGATCGAGGAGGTTCTGGATAAAACCGGTTATCGTCAGGAACTGGAAGAGGAAGATACCATTGAAGCTCAGACAAGGCTGGAGAATATTCAGGAATTTATCAATAAGGCAGTGGATTATGAAGAACATGCAGAAGGTGAGGGCTCTTTATCTGAATTTCTGGAAGAAGTTGCTCTTGTGGCAGATATTGACCGTATGGATGATGAAGAGGATAAAGTACTGCTGATGACACTCCACAGTGCAAAGGGCCTGGAATTTGATAAGGTGTATCTCTGCGGTATGGAGGATGGTCTGTTTCCCAGTTATATGTCCATTGATTCCGATGATCCAGGCGATCTGGAAGAGGAACGGCGGCTGGCGTATGTGGGGATTACCCGGGCAAAAAAAGAACTGACGCTGACCTGCGCAAGACAGAGGATGGTCAATGGTGAGACCCGTTATTCCAGAGTTTCAAGATTCTGTACGGAGATTCCCATGAATCTGCTGGATACCAACATGGCAAGGCGGTCTGCAGGAATGTCAGGATCGGGTTCGGGCTTATCTGCAGGTTATACCGGAGGGGGAATCCAAACTGCAGAGAGATTCGTTAAGACCGCGGGAGTCGGAAGTACAGCAGCATCAGGAGCTGCATCAGGCGGGGAATCGGACTATGGCAATGGAATATCAGGACGGGCCGGTGTCAGAACATTTGCGTCTCATCCCAGACAGAATTCGCTGACAGAAGCAGCCAGAAGCGGACTGGGACGTCAGTTTAAGGTGGAAAAGATGGATACTCTTCCTTATGATGTGGGTGATCGTGTAAAGCATATCAAATTTGGTGAAGGGAAAGTACTTTCCATACAGGACGGAAAACGCGATTTTGAAGTTACAGTGGATTTTGATGATGTGGGAACAAAGAGGATGTTTGCATCTTTTGCAAAGCTGAAAAAAATCTGATAAAAAAAGATCTGATAAACTGTGAAAAATATGAAAAAATCAGATTCCGGTAGTAAATCAGGCAGAATTATGGTATACTAGCAATAAATATGCATCTTCTGCAGATTTGCAGAAGTGCATAAGAGAATGAAAGGACGTGTATCACATGAACAACATTACGAGAGAAGATCTTGAACGCATGATCGAGCGGGTTAAGAAGTCTGAATCCAGAAAAAAGGTCTGCTGGGCAGCAGGTATTATTGCAGCAGCAGCTGTTATTGCAGCTGTAGCAATTCTTTTATACAAAAAGCTGACTCCCGATCCGGACGAATTCGAAGATGATTTTGATGATGACGAATTCTTTGAAGATTTTGAAGATGAACCGGATGATAAAGAGCCGGAAACTGAAGAAGAGGAAGAGGACATCTTTGTTGACGAAGAGGCTGAGGCAAAAAAAGACGAGTAAAAGATAAGCGTTTTTGAAACTATTTAAGCGGTTGACAAAGGAAACGTATAAAATGACATATGGGGGTACCCCACCGATGGTGAGGTACCCCTTATTTGATATTCATTCAGGGAGGAAATAATGAAAAAAGGTCAGGTATTTGAAGCAGTAATAGAAGGAATTGATTTTCCGGATAAGGGGTTCTGCCATGTGGAAGACCGAAAGATAACTGTTAAGCAGGCACTTCCAGGTCAGAAGGTTCGATTTTCCATAAAAAAAGCGAGAAACGGAAAAGCAGAGGGAAGACTTCTGGAAATATTGGAGCATTCTCCTCTGGAATGTTGTGAGAATGTATGCAGGTACTTCGGAACCTGCGGAGGCTGCCTGTATCAGAGTATTCCCTATGAAAAACAGTTGAGCATTAAAGCTGAGCAGGTGCGCAATCTGATGAAGCCCGTTTTTGAGAAATATGGCCGGAAGCTTGTTTATGACGGTGTGATTCCCAGTCCGGTGCCTTTGGGATACCGCAATAAGATGGAATATACCTTTGGAGATGAAGTTAAAGGAGGAGAACTGTCTCTGGGAATGCATAAAAAGGGCAGCTTTCATGATATTGTTACTGTTGATGGATGTCGGATTGCGGACGGGGATTTTTCTGTGATTCTTAAAGCGGTTCTGGAATTTTTCAGGGAGAGACAGATCCCGTATTATCATCGCATGCGCCATACAGGTTATCTGCGCCATCTGCTGGTGCGAAAAACGGCTTTTACAGGAGAGATTCTGGTGGATCTGGTAACCAGCAGTGAGTATCCGGAAGCAGATGAAAATGAAAAAAAGATGCTGAAAGCGTTCACGGATATGCTCTGCGGGCTGAAACTGGAAGGAACCCTGACGGGTGTACTTCACACGTATAACGATAGTCTGGCGGATGTGGTTCAAAACGACAGAACCGATCTTCTGTACGGCAGAAGCTATATTGTGGAGAAATTGCTGGGACTGCAGTTTAAAATCACCCCTTTTTCCTTTTTTCAGACCAATTCCAGAGGCGCTGAGGTGCTGTATTCCATTGCACGGGATTATATCGGCGATACAAAAGACTGCAGCGTATTTGATCTTTACAGCGGAACCGGTACCATCGCCCAGGTTCTGGCGCCGGCTGCAGGAAAGGTAACAGGAGTGGAAATCGTGGAAGAAGCCGTGGAAGCAGCGAAGGAAAATGCGGCCTTTAATGAACTTGGTAATTGTACATTTCTCGCCGGAGATGTACTGAAAGTGCTGGATACCATTGAAGACAAGCCTGACCTGCTGGTGCTGGATCCGCCCAGAGACGGGATTCATCCGAAAGCACTTCCGAAGATCCTGGCATACAATGTGGATCGTATCGTATATATTTCCTGCAAACCCACTTCGCTGGCCAGGGATCTGGAGATGTTCTTCTCCCATGGGTATGAGGTGAAGAAAATGTGCAGCGTTGACATGTTTCCTTCGACCGGAAATGTTGAGACTATATGTCTATTAACCCTTATAAAATAAGGATTTTAAAGAAAAATGAAGCTTCAAAAAGTGGTTTTGTCCACATTTTGTCCACCGTTTATTTTTTGTCCACGGATTCGGATGAATTTGAAGCTTCTTTTTTTGCGC
>JAXDZY010000092.1:0-14698 GCA_034086685.1 Lachnospiraceae bacterium | reverse complement strand
ATGGCTTTATTTGTGGAGTATTTAAACCATTACACAGCTGAGAACACAAAACAGGTTAAAAGTCAACTCATCAATTGGATTGGCTCACAGCCCTTATTTATTCAGGCATTGTTTGGAAATCTCAGCTGGGAAAGTTGAGTTCTTTATTAATTATATTATACCATCGATCGCTGCTTTTTTCCAGCACATCGTTCCCGCACGGCTCTCTTAGGATATCATGCCGTCCGGGATACAGAACCACTTCTGTCCGGATTCCCTGCCTGCGGTATCGTTTTCTGACCGTTTCGACGCCTTTTCCAAAGCCTCCTACGGGATCCTGATCCCCGGAAATGAGCAGGAGCGGTACCTGTGGGTCCATTTTCCTGATATGGTTTCTTTTGCCCACATACGCCATTCCATCGATCAATTCCCGAAACAGACCACAGGTAAAATCTTCCCCACGATTGGGATACTGCATATAGGCGTCAACGATGTCCTTGTCGGAGCAGAGCCGGTCAAAGACTGTGCTGGCAGGCTGAAAATGCGAATTGTATTGTTCGAATGTCATCTGATGGATTCTTTTTGTTGAATTGGATTCTCCATGGATCTTTCCTTCGTGAACTGCCATCAACCGTGCAAGGAAAAGTTCCATGAAAGAAGGCTGCCCGGTGCCAATCAGAACAGCGCCGTTTACGATGCCGGGATACTGAATCAGGAAATCCCGGACGAGAAAGGAACCAAGGGAGAATCCAAAGATTATGTGAGACAGAGGCGGAGGACATTGCTGTCTGGCGTGAATGCAACAGGAAAAAATGTTCATAACGACCACATGCCAGTGATTACCAGTGTGTTGCCTGCGGGAAGATGGGTTATCTGCCGGAGGGAACAATCATCTGCTGGGAATGCCAGCAGATTGCAAAAAACGGATAAAGGAGGGCCTGCGTATTGAAAATAGATGGTAAGAGAGGGGAACTTCAGGGAGACCACCTTTTCAATGGCTGCGGTTATGCCGAGGACTTTGCCTGCCACTTCTTTTAACACTGCCATTTCCGGGTCGGAACTCTGCCCTTATGCAGAGATAAACATTATGCTGAGTTAAGCTCATTTTTTCGTATTTTCTAACTCAGTTTCTTCCTTAGCTGGAGAATTTTCTCTTCAATCAAGCGGATTGTTTCGAGAAATATTTCATCCGGCTGGTCACTTGGGTCGTCCAGCCCCCAGTTTTCCGCATATTGACTGGGAATATTGGGACAGCTTACGTTGCATCCCATGAATATGACCACATCCGGGATAGGAATGTCTGACAGCAGTTTATTGTATTGCGTCAGTTCCATGTCGATACCATGAACCTGTTTCATCAATCGTACAGCATCCTGGTTGATGTGATCCTTCAGGGCAGTACCGGCAGAGTAACTTTCAAATACATCGGATGCCAGCTTTTTACCCAGTGCTTCTGCAATCTGGCTGCGACAGGAGTTGTGAACACAGATAAAGGCAACTTTCGGTTTGCCGGTACAATTCAGCTGCGGTTTGCAGCATTCAAAATCATAGTTGACAGGATACCATTCCCGGCTCATTCGTATACCTCCTCAAAATCCCAGTTTATGCAGCAGTTTTTCCACATCGGCAGTTTTGAGAACCTTGCCCATGGAAACAACCTTTTCATTCACTACAATGGCAGGCATGCTCATCACACCGTACCCCATGACTTTTTCCATATCAGTGATGTATTCCACTTCAACAGACAATCCCATAGATTTAACGGCAGCTTTTGCATTTTCATACTGCTCATGACAGGATTTACAGCCTGCTCCCAGAACTTTCATACTGATACTGCAGTCTGAAACTTCACTGCAGCATCCGGTGGATTTTACTGTGGTGTTGTCGGTACCGCAGCAACTACCGGTATTTTCCGGAGTTTTGTTCTCAGAGCCGCCACAGCAGCAGGCAGGAGCTTTTTTTTCTTCTTTCTTTTTACCAAAACCAAACAATGCCATAATCATATCCTCCTAAAATTTATGTATCATCCTTCGCAGGAGCATCCGCACCCACAGGACGAGTTTTTTCCATCTTTCCTGGCTTTGCCCTCATAAAAACGTTTGAGATTTTCGGGCAGCTCATAAGTACCGCAGGAGCAGGCCAGCTGCATGGTCAGACTTTTGAGAATGGCATTTGCCAGCATTTCCTTTGTCGGAACTTCATAAGTCTTACCCTCATACTCGAATACCCGGCAATCTACATCCACACCGGCGATCTCACCACAGCAGCCACAGCCTGACTCCTGGACAGTTCCGAAAATGTCCTGACCATTGACAAGAATGGTAGGAGAAGAAAGGAAGTGATACTGTTCGGCAAGCTGCGGTGTTGACATTTCACGTTTCTGGTAGTCAACGGTATAACCGGCCAGCTCCAGTGCAGGACGGAGCACTTCAATCACTTCTTCCAGAACAGCATCCGTGCCGATGCAGCGGTCGCAGGTATTCAGGTCAAGATACAAATACTCAATCTGCAGTTTCCGTTTCTCACCTGCTTCAGCATCTGCATCACAGCCGCATCCACATCCACAGTCAGATTCCGCAATTTCTTTTCCTTTTAATACAGGAGGTGTCCATCCGGTATCGTCTCCTACATAGGAAATTGCACCCTGCGGACATTTATTGCCGCAGCCGTGGCAATGGTCAATGCAGCCATCAGGATATGTCACCACGGGAACGGGTGATTTCTTTTTATCGTAAACACCGTGAGAACAGAAATTAACACATGTTCCGCATTCCACGCAGGATAGAATATCAATTACGGGATACCATTTCTTTGCCATATTTTATTCCTCCTTATATCAGCAAAAATTGAAAAGCATTGAAAAAGTAACCGACAACAATGATGCCGATTGTACAGATGGCGATAAACACTCCCAGCAGTTTCGGTTTTACTGCTTTGCGCAGCATAATCATGGAGGGGAGACTCAAAGTAGTAACAGCCATCATAAAACTAAGGATCGTTCCAAGCAGTGCGCCTTTTGCAAGCAGTGCTTCCGCAATGGGAATTGTTCCAAAAATGTCCGCATACATGGGAATCCCCACAAGGACAGCCAATACAACGCCAAAAGGATTGCTGCTGCCAAGAATGGTTTGAATCCAGGTTTCCGGAATCCAGTTATGGATCACTGCGCCGATACCGACACCAGTCAGAATGTAAGGGAAGACTTTCTTAAAGGTTTCTGCAACCTGTTCTTTGGAGTAAACCAGTCGATCTTTTATTGTTAAGTCAGGGGATTCGATGTCTATGCTGCTTTTTGCATTACGAATAAATTCTTCCACATGATTTTCCATGTGCAGTTTTTCAATGATCGTACCACCCACAACAGCAATAATTAAACCAACGACAACATATACAACGGCGACCTTTGTGCCGAAGATACTCATCAGCAGGACAAGACTTCCCAGATCAACCATGGGAGAAGAAATCAGGAAAGAAAACGTCACGCCCAGAGGCAGACCGGCACTGGTAAAACCGATAAACAGCGGAATGGACGAACAGGAACAGAAGGGTGTCACCGTACCCAGAAGGGCTGCGATTATGTTTGCCCAGATTCCTCGGAATCGCCCTAAAATTCGTTTGCTCCGTTCAGGAGGGAAAAAACTCTGGATATATGAGATCACAAAAATCAGGACACAGAGCAGTACAGTGATTTTTATGACATCATAAATGAAAAACTGAATGCTGCCGCCCAAGCGGGATGATGTGTCCAGTCCCAGGGCAGACAGACCACTGTTGATGACCGTATTCAGCCACTTCATACCAAGTATCTGATCCTGGATAAACAGCCAGACTGCACTTAACATCTGCATAATAAGTCTCCTTTCAAATTGACAAATTTAAAAATATCGAAATGATGTCCGAAATAAAAACCACCTTTTCAGATGGCATATTATTTTTTTGTACTACAGGAGGCATCCTGAGCATCGGTTATGTCTAATGTAATCTGCTCGTTCAGTAATTGAACTGCACGTTCGGCACCTTCCGGGTTGATCGAATAATGTACCCACTTGCCTTCTTTTCTTCCATGTACGATACCGGCATCGCACAGAATTTTCATATGGTGCGAAAGGGTGGACTGGCTGATCTTCAGGTCATCCAGCAGCTTACAGGCACATTTCTCCCCGCTCCGCAGCAGTTCCAGGATCTGAAGCCGGTTTTCGTCACAAAAGGCTTTGAAGACTTTTGCTGTCTCCTTATATTCAGATGCCATTGTTCTCACCTCACATTTATTTTTTTCGATATATCAACAGTATATCTATTAAATCGAAAATTGTCAATATGTTTTTAAAAATATATTCTGTACCGGCTGTTTTTCGATTTTTTTCCGCTGTTGATTTTTTTGATACTTGTATGATACTGCCCGATTGTGCTATTATTACATCATGTCTGATTTCCATATGGGCAGAGAAGTCTGCTCATATGGAAATCAGACGGCATTTCTGCGTGCTGCGCAGGAATTATTAAGGAGGACATATGGAGAATAAAACAGTTGTAGTAGTAGATGCCATGGGCGGCGACAATGCGCCCGGCGAGATTGTAAAAGGTGCTGTGGATGCAGTAAATAAAAGTAATAAGGTTCAGGTCATTCTTACCGGTATTGAAGATCAGGTGCGTGCAGAGCTGGGTAAATATACTTATCCGGAGGATCGTATTTCCGTACTTCATGCTTCAGAAGTGATTACTACGGAGGAGGCTCCTGCTTTTGCCATTAAGAAGAAAAAGGATTCTTCCATTGTAGTTGGACAGAAGCTTTTGAAGACAGGAGAGGCAGATGCTTTTGTTTCTGCAGGCAGCACAGGTGCTGTGCTGGTAGGCGGTGTGCTGGTGGCAGGAAGAATCCGCGGAATTGAAAGAACTCCTCTGGGAACATTGATTCCCACAGAAACAGGGGTTGCTCTTCTGGTGGATTCAGGTGCCAATGCAGACTGCCGTCCCTCTCATCTGGTACAGTTTGCCCAGATGGGGGCTGTTTATATGGAACATGTGGTTGGTGTAAAGAATCCCAGGGTTTCCATTGTTAATATCGGTGTGGAGGAAGAAAAGGGGAATGCTCTTGTAAAAGAAACATTTCCGCTGCTGAAGGAGTGTTCCAATATCAATTTCACCGGCAGTATTGAAGCCAGAGAGATTCCTCATGGAGCAGCTGATGTAATTGTCTGCGATGGATTTACCGGTAATGTAATCCTTAAATTATATGAAGGAACTGCTTCCACTCTGGTACATGTGATTAAAGGCGGTCTGATGAGTTCTCTGCGTTCCAAAATCGGTGCTTTATTAATCAAGCCTGCTTTAAAAAATACTCTGAAGAAATTTGACGCTTCTCAGTATGGCGGTGCTCCCATGCTGGGACTTAACGGACTGGTGGTTAAAACACATGGCTCCGCAACAGCTAATGAAGTCTGCAATTCCATTATCCAGTGCATTACCTTTAAAGAGCAGGGAATCAATGATAAAATCAGGGCTATTCTTGGCAGAGATGCGGCGAAGGCAGCTGATTCAATAAAAAAAGAAGAGGCAGAAAAATGATGAAAATATGGAATGGCACAAGGGATGAAATGTCTGCCCGCTTTTTTGAACTGGAGGAAAAGATCGGATATCATTTTCATAACAGGGATCTGCTGAGACGTGCTCTTATGCATACATCCTATTCCAACGAGCATCGTATGGGAAAACTGGATAATAATGAGAGACTGGAATTCCTGGGGGATGCGGTTCTGGAAGTAATTACCAGTGATTTTCTGTATCGGGAATATTCCGGTTATCCGGAAGGGAAACTGACACGTCTGCGTGCAAGTCTGGTCTGTGAACCTACACTTGCTTTATGCTCCCGGGATATCGATCTGGGAAATTATCTTCTCCTGGGGAAAGGCGAGGATGCAACAGGAGGCAGAAATCGTGATTCAATTGTTTCCGATGCCATGGAAGCAGTAATCGGTGCTATCTATCTGGACGGCGGACTGGAAGAGGCAAAAAAATTTATTTTACGCTTTATATTAAATGATATTGAAAAGAAACAGCTTTTTTATGACAGTAAAACAATTCTTCAGGAGATGATTCAGAGTGAGCATAAGGAGCAGCTGGTTTACGAGCTTCTGAAGGAGGAAGGACCGGACCATGACAAACAGTTTACGACCCGTGTTTTGATCGGGAGCACGGAGCTGGGATGCGGTAAGGGCCGGACCAAAAAAGCCAGTGAGCAGGAGGCTGCTTACTATGCGATTTTAAAACTGAAAGAGAAAAAGTGAGGAAACTATGTATCTGAAAGGGATTGAAGTATCCGGTTTTAAGTCATTTGCCCGGAAGACGGAATTTCATTTTCAGGATGGAATTACCGGGATTGTGGGACCAAACGGAAGCGGCAAAAGCAATGTTGCGGATGCCATGCGCTGGGTTCTTGGCGAGCAAAGTGCGAAACAGCTGCGAAGTTCCAATATGCAGGATGTTATTTTTGCGGGTACAGAGAACCGAAGAGCACAGGGATATGCATATGTAAATATTGTATTTGATAATTCAGATCACAGGCTTCCGGTTGATTATGATGAAGTGACGATCGGACGCCGTGTCTATCGATCAGGAGAAAGCGAATATCTGATTAATTCCAGTACATGCAGGCTGAAGGATGTACAGGAGCTGTTTTATGATACCGGTATCGGAAAAGAAGGTTATTCCATTATCGGTCAGGGGCAGATTGATAAAATCCTGAGCGGAAAGCCGGAGGATCGGCGGGAATTATTTGATGAAGCGGCAGGAATTGTCAAGTATAAAAAAAGAAAAAATGAGGCACTGTCCAGGCTTGCCAGAGAAGAGGAAAGTCTTGTCCGGATCAACGATATTCTATCTGAACTGACCAGACAGGAGGGGCCGTTAAAAAATCAGGCTGAGAAGGCACGTGCGTATATTAAGTATCATGACGAGCTGCGTATCTGCGATGTGAATGATTATCTGGCAGAAGAGAAAGAAAGCCGGAGTCAGCTGGTTTCTCTGGAAGAAAAGCTGAAAATTTCCGGTGATCAGCTGTCCGATTTAAAGACAAGAGCGGATGAGGTAAAACGGCGTTATTCGGAATTGAGTGAATCATTTGTAACTCTGAATCGGGAACTGGAAGAGCTTCGTCACAGTCAGGAGGAAGCCAGAGAGGCTTCGCTGAACAAAAAATCTGAGATTGCTGTTTTAAAAGAGCAGATTTCCTCTCAGGAAAACAGTGCGGGATTGTACCGGCAGCAGGAGGAGAGCGCCCGACAGCAGTATCAGGAAAGCCTGGAGGAAAAGAAACGTTTATCCGGAGAACTGGCAAGGATGGAAGCAGAGCAGGAAGATAAGGAATCGGCATTTACCGATTTGCAGAGCCGGATTGCAGATATTTCCCTGAAAATGGAAAAAGCAGAGCAGGAAATGAAAGCCTGTCAGGAAAAAGAAGCAGAGCTGACGCGTCAGAAATCAGGTCTGATGGTTGACCGTCAGAAATATGATACCATGTCTGAACAGACGCAGCTTCGTACTGCAGAACTGAATGGAAAGCTTTTGCAGGCCAGAAGTCAGGAGGCGGACGCAAAATCAGAGCTTCGTCAGGGCAAGAAGACCATGAAAGAGATTCAGGAGGCGATTACCCGCTGCAGGGAACTGATTCAGGAAGAAAAGAAAAAATGTGAGGAAGCGGATCAGAAGCTGGAAGATGCAAGAAAAAATGCGGATACTGCACGTGCGGCTCTGCATCAGGCCAGGGCGCGTTTTGATTCGGTACAGAATCTGGCAGAGCGCTATGAAGGTTATGGAATGAGTATTCGCCGGCTGATGGAAAGCCGGACACGTTTCCCGGGTATCCATGGTGTGCTGGCTGATCTGATTCAGGTGGAAAAGCGTTATGAGACTGCCATCGAAACGGCTCTCGGCGGAGCTTTGCAGAATGTAGTTGCAGATAATGAACAGACTGCAAAGCAGTGTATTGAGTATCTGAAAAAGAACCGTATGGGAAGAGCCACATTTTTACCCATGACTACAGTAAAACCCCGGGGGAGTTTTCAGGAAGCCGGGGCTTTTGGATTGCCCGGTGTGTGCGGAACAGCTGATGAGCTTGTACATACGAAAGAGCAGTATCAGGATATTATCCGTTTTCTGCTGGGCAGAATTCTGGTGGTGGATACGATGGATCATGCACTTGCTGTTGCTTCCCGTTACCGGTATTCTTTCAGAATCGTTACGCTGGAAGGAGAGTCACTTAATGCGGGAGGCTCCATCAGCGGCGGTGCGTACAGAAATAACAGCAACCTGCTGGGACGCAGAAGAGAACTGGAAGAACTGGAAAATGCAGTAAACAGGGCCGGGACATCATGTGAGAAGGCTGATACGGAAGTGGAACTGTGGCTTTCAAAAAAAGATGAACAAACTGCACAGCTTAATCGACTGAACAGTCAGATGCAGGAAAAGCAGCTGGAATTCAGCCGCGTCGAGATGACCCTTCGACAGAATCTGGATCTGCTGGATGCGGCCAGAGATGAGATGGCACATCTGGAACAGGATGTGGCAGAGCTTCTGAAAGAAAAAGAGCATCTGGCCAGGGAATATGAAAATGCTGAGAAATCAGCAATTGATCTGGAGCAGGCAATTCATACTGCAGGAGAAGATGCCCGTAGATTGGGACAGGAAGCAGACGGTTATCGGGAAGAATTGAACCGGTTGACCGAACAGAAGGTTGCGGATCAGATTGCCCGGACATCAATCCATGAAAAACAGTCTCATCTCCAGTCAGATCTGGATCGCGTACTGGCGCAGGAGGCTCAGAAACAGCAGCAGCTGGAAGAACTTCATATCCGTCAGGAAGAGATCCGTCAATCGGTTCTTGAAAAGGAAATCCTCCGGAAACAATATATGGAGGATGCTTCGAATCTGGAGAAGAAGTTTTCAGAGCTGGAAGAGCAGATAGCGGAAAAAACGGTAAAACAGGAGAAAAATACAGAGCAGCAGCAGGAACTGTTTCATCGCCAGGAGAGTTTTTCGTCAGATATTTCTGCTCTGGAAAAAGAATGTTACCGGCTGGAGCATCAGAAAGAGCTTCTGGAGGATGGTCTGGAGCGTAAGGCGGCATATTTGTGGGAAGAATATGAACTGACCCCTTCTGAGACAGAAATTTACCGGATGGAAGAATTTCCGCCCCGTCAGGAACTGAAAAGACGAATTCAGACATTGAAGTCTGATATCAAAGCTCTGGGAAGTATCAATACCAATGCGGTAGAGGAGTATGAAGAACTTTCAAAACGTCTCGATTTCATGCGTACCCAGCATGAGGATCTGGTGCATGCCAGAGAAAATCTGCAGATACTGATCGAGCAGCTGAATGAGGGAATGCAGAAACAGTTTTCAGAGAAATTTCAGGAAATTCAGAAAGAATTTGATCAGGTATTCAAAGAGCTTTTCGGAGGCGGATACGGTACACTGGAGCTGGCGGAATCTGATAATATGCTGGAATCAGGTATTTTGATTCATGTGCAGCCACCTGGAAAGAAACTGCAGAATATGATGCAGCTGTCCGGCGGTGAAAAGGCTCTGACAGCGATTTCGCTGCTGTTTGCCATTCAGAATCTGAAACCGTCACCGTTTTGTATACTGGATGAGATCGAAGCTGCTCTGGATGATGTGAATGTGGATCGTTTCGCAGCTTATCTGAATAAACTTAAAAAAAATACGCAGTTTATTGTAATTACGCACAGGCGCGGCACCATGCTGATTGCCGATCAGCTGTATGGTATTACCATGCAGGAAAAAGGGGTTTCCAGTCTGGTATCTGTGGATCTGACAGATGCAGAGGAGCAGGAAGCATTTAAAACGGAAAAAGGCTGATGCCATAGAAAGGATAAAATATGGGATTTTTTGGTAAATTATTTGAAGGTCTGACCAAAGCGAGAAATAATATTATGTCCGGTCTGGACCAGATTTTCAGTGGTTTTTCTCAGATTGATGATGATTTTTATGAAGAAATCGAAGAAATTCTGGTAATGGCGGATCTGGGAATTAATACCGCTTCGGATATTATTGATAATCTGAAGGTAAAAGTAAAAGAGCAGCATATTAAGGAACCGGCAGCCTGTAAACAGCTTCTGGTTGACAGTATCAAGGAACAGATGGATCTGGGTGCCAATGCTTATGAATATGAGAACAGAAAGTCTGTACTTCTGGTGGTGGGTGTCAATGGTGTAGGTAAGACTACAACTATTGGCAAGCTGGCTGCCCAGTATAAAAATCAGGGGAAAAAGGTTATTCTGGCAGCAGCGGATACCTTCCGTGCAGCGGCAGTTGCACAGCTGGCGGAATGGGCGAAACGGGCAGATGTGGACATGATCAGCCAGGGAGAAGGTGCTGATCCTGCAAGTGTTGTGTATGATGCCGTACAGTCAGCCAAAGCAAAACATGCGGATATTCTTATTTGTGATACGGCAGGACGCCTTCATAATAAGAAGAATCTGATGGAAGAATTAAAGAAGATCAATCGTGTTATTGATCGGGAATATCCGGATGCTTACCGGGAAACTCTGGTTGTTCTGGATGGTACTACCGGTCAGAATGCGCTGGTTCAGGCAAGGCAGTTCAAGGAGGCAGTGGATATTTCAGGTATTATTCTGACCAAAATGGATGGAACCGCAAAGGGCGGCATTGCCGTGGCCATTCAGTCCGAGCTGGGTGTTCCGGTAAAATATATCGGTATCGGAGAAAAGATTGAGGATTTACAGAAATTTGATCCTGACAGTTTTGTAAATGCATTGTTTGACGTAAAGCATAATGAAGATGAACAGTAAAGATGGAGGAATAGTGTGAAAGAACTTACAATGGAACGATTTGAGGAGGCAACTGAGATTGTCTCACAGGTCACTAATGAAACAAAATTATTATACAGCCCTTATTTTTCTCAGATGATTGGAAATAAGGTTTATCTTAAGCCCGAAAATATGCAGACCACCGGTTCTTATAAGATCCGCGGTTCCTATTATAAAATCAGTACTTTACCAAAAGAGCAGAGGGAGAAGGGACTGATTGCCGCATCTGCCGGGAATCATGCGCAGGGCGTGGCTTATGCTGCCATGCATTTCGGATGTAAAGCAACTATCGTTATGCCGCAGAATACACCTCTTCTGAAAGTAAACCGCACAAAAGAATACGGTGCGGAAGTGATTCTTTTCGGAAAGGATTATGACGAAGCCTGTGAACATGCGCTGCAATTGTCAGAAGAACACGGATATACTTTTATTCATCCCTTTGATGATGATGCTGTTATCACAGGTCAGGGTACAATTGCCATGGAAATCATCAAGGAACTTCCTACTGTGGAGTATGTGCTGGTGCCCATCGGCGGCGGCGGACTGGCAGCTGGTGTATCCAAATTGCTGAAACTGTTTAATCCCAATATTCATATTATTGGTGTGGAACCTGCCAATGCAGCCTGCATGAAAGCATCCATTGATGCGCAGGAAATCGTGACGCTTCCCAATGCCAATACAATTGCAGACGGTACTGCAGTACGTACACCAGGCAAATTGAATTATGAGATTGTAAAGGAAAATGTGGATGAAATCATTACGATTGCAGATGAAGAACTGATCGTTGCTTTTCTGGATCTGATGGAAAATCATAAAATTGTTGCGGAAAATTCAGGTCTGCTGACAATTGCTGCATTGCGCCATCTGGATGTCCGGAATAAAAAGGTGGTATCTGTTATCAGTGGCGGCAATATGGATGTGATCACCATGTCTTCCATTGTACAGCATGGTCTTGTGGAGAGGGGCCGTATTTTTACTGTCTCTGTTCTGCTGCCTGATACACCTGGTCAGCTGGTTGGAGTTGCATCTACCATCGCAGAGGCACAGGGCAATGTTGTTAAACTGGAGCATAATCAGTTTGTCAGTGTAAATCGTATGGCAGCAGTGGAGCTGCGTGTGACAATCGAGGCATTTGGTAGAGAACACAGAGACGAAATTATCCACAGGCTGGCTGAAGCTGGTTTCCGTCCGAGACTTGTCAGCTCCAAAGGACAGATTTCACTGAATTAATCAATTTGAATTCGAGGAGTAAAAATGGCAAAAAACAGAATTTTATTAGTTGATGATGAACCGCGCCTTCGGAAAATGGTAAAGGACTTTCTGAAACGCGCGGATTACGATGTGGTGGAAGCAGAAAATGGAAGGCAGGCGCTGGAGATTTTCTTTTCGGATGCAAAGATTGATCTGATTATTCTTGATGTAATGATGCCGGAGATGGATGGCTGGGAAGTTTGCCGGACAATACGTAAAGAATCCAGTGTTCCGATCATTATGCTGACCGCAAAAGGCGGAGAAAATGATGAACTGCAGGGATTTGATCTGGGAGCGGATGAATATATTTCCAAACCTTTCAGCAATAAGATTCTTGTTGCCCGGGTCGGTGCAATTCTGCGCCGGTCCGGGGAGGCAGATTCCGAAGAACTGGGAGCAGGCGGAATCCGTATTGATAAGGTAGCACATCAGGTTTTTGTGGATGACAAAGAAATTGAACTCAGTTATAAAGAATTTGAATTAATGTGTTATTTTATTGAAAATAAAGGCGTTGCATTATCACGGGAAAGGATTCTGAACAATGTATGGAATTATGATTACTATGGTGATGCGCGTACGATTGATACGCATGTAAAAAAACTGAGAAGCAAGCTGGGAGAAAAGGGTGATTATATTGTCACTATCCGGGGAATGGGATATAAATTTGATCCCGGTGAAGGGAACAGATAATGAGTATCCGGGATTGTTTTAACCGTTCGGGAGAGTCTTATACAGTGGGAAAAACTTTAAGAAGGCAGTCTCTGCGGGTGAAGTTTACTTTTCTGTTTATTGCTGTAATGGTGGCAGCCACCGGGATCGGCATTTTATTGAATCTGTATTTTCTGGAAGATTATTATCTGGAGAATAAAAAAGATGCTGTGGTATCGGAAATAGCGGAAATCAATCAGGTTATGAGCAGCTACGGATTTACCGGCAGCAGTAAAGACATGAGCATCAGCCTTCAGGAAGAAGTGGTGGAGATTCTGACGGAATGCTGGAGCAAATATAATATCAGTGCGGTTATTATGGGAACGGATGACGTGGTTCTGTTTCATTCATCTTCAGAAATGATCGACCTTCAGCGTCGGCTGGGGCAGTATATTTTCAGTGACAAAATGGATGTCAGGGAGATATATTCCAATTCCAGATACAAGGTGGTGATGATGAATGAGAACCGTTCCAGTGAACGTTTTATGGATGCTTTCGGTTTTCTGGAATCAGGCTGTGGATTCCTTCTGAGTACACCGGTGGAAAGCATACGGGAAAGTGCGGCAATTTCCAATAAATTTTTTGTATTAACAGGTGTTACTGTTGCTCTTTTTGCGGGCATGTATATATTTTTTATAATGAAACGCATGACCAGGCCCATACTGGAACTGACTTCCATCGCCAACCGGATGGCCAGGCAGGATTTTCATGTGAGATATCAGGGGGATGCCCAGGATGAAGTGGGCCTTTTGGGCAGCAGTATGAATTATCTGGCCTCTGAGCTGGAAAAAACAATTACGGAACTGAAAGCAGCTAATGAGCAGCTTCAGAAAGATATTGAGGAAAAGATTCAGATTGATGACATGAGGAAAGAGTTCCTTTCCAATGTATCTCATGAGCTGAAAACTCCGATTGCCATCATTCAGGGTTATGCGGAAGGTTTGCAGGATTGTGTTAATGATGATGAGGAAAGCCGGGAATTTTACTGTGAAGTAATCATGGATGAAGCAGCAAAAATGAATCAGATGGTTCAGAAGCTGCTGAATCTGAATCAGTTGGAATTTGGAAATCGAACATCCGAGATGGTTGAATTTGATCTTTCGGAAATGATTCACGGAATGATGGATTCCACCAGAATTTTGCTGCAGCAGAAAGAAGGAACCATGGATTATCATGAATATGCTCATGATATGATGGTTTTCGGAGATGAGTTTATGATCGAAGAGGTTCTGAAAAATTACATCAGTAATGCATGCAATCATTTAGGCGGAGAGAAAAAAGTGCTTATTTCAGCAGAAGACAGTGCAGATAACCGCGTGAGAGTCAGTGTATACAACACAGGTGAGCACATTCCGCAGGAATCTCTGGAGAAGGTATGGGTGAAATTCTACAAGGTTGATAAAGCAAGAACCAGAGAATACGGAGGCAGCGGTATTGGGCTTTCCATTGTAAAAGCTATTATGGATCAGCATGGATGTCCTTATGGCGTGGAAAATACCACAGGGGGTGTTGTATTCTGGTTTGAACTGAATCGGGCAGCGGAAAATGGACAGTCGTGAATGATGTTCGCTGTTGGAATAGAAACAGTTTTCTTATGCTTAATAACGATCAGATAAAATGCGACGAATAAAATCCGGAAAACAGAGCGGAATAATTATAGCAAGGTAAGAAAATAGTGCAAAAGAGGAGATGCTTATTTATTCCGCTTTATGATTTTGATACACATATTTCTCTTTAGTGTATATTTTTTTGTTTTTTTGAAAATTCATAAAAATTGTTGACAAATAATAAAGACAGTGGTATCCTTTAGAAGCTGTCAGCGGGAAAAACAAAAAACCTTAAAAACTGACAGAAAAATAAAAAAAGCAGTTGACAAAAGTCGAAAACACTGCTAAAATAGCAAAGTCGCTTACGAA
>JAXDZY010000051.1:0-30023 GCA_034086685.1 Lachnospiraceae bacterium | reverse complement strand
AATCTTAACTGCGTCTGCAACACGGCCATACTGACCTTTTGACTTTTCATAAGCAGTTGCGGGGTCATCACCCTTCTTGATGAAGTCTGTCATCTTACCAAGGTTAACGAACTGATAGCCAATGATTAAATCTTCTTCGTCCAGTGCGATACCTGTTACATAGCCTTCTGCCATCTCCAGATAACGGGGACCTTTCTTTAATGTACCATACATGGTACCTACCTGAGAACGGAGACCTTTACCCAGATCTTCCAGACCTGCACCTACCGGCAGACCATCTTCTGAGAAAGCACTCTGGCTGCGGCCGTATACGATCTGCAGGAACAGTTCTCTCATGGCAGTATTGATTGCATCACATACCAGGTCAGTGTTCAGTGCTTCCAGAATTGTTAAACCGGGAAGGATTTCAGAAGCCATAGCTGCTGAATGAGTCATACCGGAACATCCGATTGTTTCTACCAGTGCTTCCTGGATAATACCTTCCTTAACGTTCAGGGTCAGTTTGCAAGCGCCCTGCTGAGGTGCACACCAGCCAATACCATGTGTTAACGCTGAAATATCAGTTACTTCTTTTGCCTTAACCCATTTGCCTTCAACGGGAATCGGTGCTGCGCCATGCTTAACGCCCTGTCCTACCGGACACATTTTTTCAACTTCATGTGAATAAATCATTGGTTCTACTCCTTTCGAATATGTACTGCAGCAAAACTGCCATGGGGGTCAGCTGTTGCTGCCAGCATAATCAAAATCACTATTTTGGATTATATCAGCGAAATCTTCCTTTTCGCTTTTCCATTCCTAATTTTCTCACAAAAAAGGGAAAATGTCTATTAAAAAAACAGACATTTTCACCGAAAAAAACACTTTTGTGAGATTTGCCGGATTTGCCCTCGGAATCAACTTTGTTTTTTTACAAGTACAATTTGATTTCAATTTTCGGGGACAGAATCTGTCAAAAAAATCACAATTTTTATGTTTCAGAAACGTACATTTCCTGTTATTCTGCCGTAGCGATGGCCAGTGCCTGTTCAATGTCGGCAATGATATCATCAATGTCTTCAATACCTACGGAGAAACGGATCAGATCGGGGCTTACACCTGCTTCCACCAGCTGCTCATCGTTCAGCTGTCTGTGTGTATGGCTTGCAGGGTGAAGTACGCAGGTTTTTGCATCTGCCACATGTGTGACAATGGAGCCCAGCTTCAGATTGTCCATGAATTTAATGCAGGTCTCACGTCCGCCCTTCAGTCCGAATACAACGACGCCGCAGGTGCCGCCCGGCATGTATTTCTGAGCATTTTCATAATATTTATCGCCTTCCAGACCGGGATAGTTTACCCATGCAACCTTATCATTGTTTTTCAGGTACTGTGCTACTTTCAGGGCATTGGAGCAGTGAGCTGCCATACGCAGAGGGAGAGATTCCAGTCCCATATTCAGAAGAAATGCATTCATGGGAGCAGGTGTGGAGCCCAGATCACGCATGAGCTGTGCGGTTGCCTTTGTAATATATCCTGCTTTTCCAAATCTTTCCGCATAAATAATGCCGTGATATGATTCATCCGGTGTGGTCATGCCGGGGAATTTATCCGCATGTGCCATCCAGTCGAAGTTTCCGCTGTCCACAATGGCCCCGCCTATCTGGGCTGCATGTCCGTCCATATATTTGGTTGTGGAATGTGTCACAATATCCGCACCGAACCGGAAGGGTTTGCAGTTAACCGGTGTGGCAAAGGTGTTGTCCACGATCAGCGGTACACCATGGTCATGAGCCAGTTTTGCAAATTTTTCAATATCCAGAACCACCAGTGAAGGGTTGGAAATCGTTTCACCGAATACCAGCTTCGTATTGGGTCTCATGGCTTTGCACAGTTCCTCATAGGAAGCATCGGGATCAACCAGAGTAACGTCAATACCCATTTTTTTCATGGTAACGGTCAGCAGATTGGAGGTTCCGCCGTAAATGGTCGCTGCGGATACAATATGATCACCCGCATTGCAGATATTGAACATGGCAAAGAAATTGGCTGCCTGTCCCGAAGATGTCAGCATGGCTGCCACGCCGCCTTCCAGTGCACAGATCTTTGCCGCTACCGCATCTGCGGTGGGATTTGCCAGACGGGAGTAGAAATATCCATCCTCCTCCAGGTCAAACAATCTGCCCATCTGATCGCTGTCATCGTATTTAAAGGTTGTGCTCTGAATAATGGGGAGCATGCGGGGTTCCCCTTTTTTCGGCTCATAGCCGGCATGAAGACACTTGGTTGCATCTTTAAAATTGTTCATTTTCTCCAGTCCGGTGCATTGCTGCACCTGCTCCTTTCTGTCCATGGTGTATTATAATACAGGGGCAAACGGCTTTGCCCCTGCAGTTCATCGGTTTTATACGGGAGTTCCGATATAATAGAATCCCTTTGCTTCGTCCAGTCTTACATTTACAAAAGTTCCGATCATATCCTCTGTTCCGGGAAGATGGACAACCGTGTTATTGCTGAGGCGGCCTGAAACCATGCCTTCGTGATTGCTGGTTGTCTCCACCAGAACCTCCTGAACCTGGCCTGTCAGACGTCCGCACTCCTGTGCTGCGATACTCTGTACCAGATCAAGCAGTCTTCCAAATCGTTCTTTGGACACATCCTCCGGAATCTGGTCTTCCATGGCTGCGGCAGGTGTGCCGGTTCTTTTGGAATAAATAAACGTAAATGCACTGTCATAGCGTACCTTGCGGACCACATCCAGTGTTTCTTCAAAGTCTTCTTCCGTCTCACCGGGGAAGCCCACGATAATATCCGTAGTCAGGGAAATATCCGGTATCTCCTGTCTGATCTTTTCTGCCAGCGCCAGATATTTCTCCTTATCGTAGCGGCGGTTCATGATTTTCAGGATCCGGCTGCTGCCTGACTGCAGCGGCAGATGCAGATGACGGCAGATTTTTTTGCTTTCCTTCATCACCTGAATCAGTTCATCCGACAGATCCTTGGGATGGGAAGTCATGAAACGGATACGTTTGATTCCGTCGATTTTTTCCACTTCTTTTAAGAGCTGCGCAAAGCTCATGGGATTCTCCAGATTTTTACCATAGGAATTGACGTTCTGTCCCAGAAGCATCACTTCCACAATGCCTTCATCAGCCAGCCGTCTGCATTCATCCAGAATCTCTTCCGGTGTTCTTGAACGTTCTCTTCCTCTTACATAGGGGACAATACAATAGCTGCAGAAATTATTGCAGCCATACATGATATTGACACCGGATTTGAAAGAATATTTGCGGTCCACAGGCAGTGTTTCCACACTGGTATCGGTATCTTTCCAGACATCAATGATCATACTGCGGCTGGTCAGGTGTGCATACAGAAGTTCCGCCAGCCTGTATACATTATGCGTACCGAAAATAATATCCACAAACCGGTAGCTTTTTTTGATCTTCTCAATAACCTCCGGTTCCTGCATCATGCATCCGCATAATGCCACCACCATCTCCGGATTCTGTTTTTTAAATGTTTTCTGATATCCCAGACGGCCGTAAACCTTCTGGTTTGCATTATCGCGGACCGTACAGGTATTGTACAGTACAAAATCCGCTGTTTCTTCCTCTGTAATGATATATCCGATCTTTTTCAGAATGCCGCGCAGTTTTTCCGCATCTCTGGCATTCATCTGACATCCGAAATTGATTACTGCAGCCGTTAAGGGCCTGCCCGCCGCTTTTGCCTTTTCTTCCACCAGCTCACGGCATCTATCCATAAATAAAAGCTGTCTTTCCGGCTCCTGAAGGGGCGCACCCGGGATCAGATCTCCGACAGCCTGCATATCTCTAATATTTTTCAAACAAAATTCTCCCTGATAAATATTTCTTCAAGCCGCAGCTGCCAAGAGCCGGCAGTCTGCCGGAAAATGACTCTTAACAGCCGCAGTATTCTTATTGTCTCCCTGACTAACGGACCTGACCGTTTCCGTATATGATATACTTGGTTGTAGTCAGTTCGGTCAGTCCCATGGGACCTCTTGCGTGAAGCTTCTGGGTACTGATGCCGATCTCGGCACCGAACCCGAATTCTCCGCCATCGGTAAAACGTGTGGAGGCGTTAACATAAACTGCCGCCGCATCCACTTCATCCAGGAATTTCTGTGCATTGTCATAATCCCTGGTGATGATGGCTTCCGAATGACCGGTATTGTACCGGTTAATGTGTTCAATTGCTTCATCAATACCGGAAACCGTGCGGATCGATACGATATAATCCAGGTATTCGGTTCCCCAGTCTTCTTCTGTGGCGGGTATGATTCCTTCGTCCCGCTTACAGACAGGTTCATCCCCGTGCATCTCCACATGATGCGCTTTCAGCGCTGCTGCCAGCTTCTCTGTAAAAGCATCCAGCACCGCTTCATGAAGTACAATGGATTCACAGGCATTGCACACGCCGACTCTCTGGGTTTTGGCATTGATAATAATATTCAGTGCCATGTCCAGATCTGCACTTTCGTCCACATAAATATGACAGTTTCCTGTTCCGGTTTCAATGACCGGCACAGTGCTGTTCTGTACCACTGAACGGATCAGTCCGGCGCCGCCTCTGGGAATCAGCACATCAATATATCCATTCATCTTCATCATGGCTGTGGCAGTTTCCCTGCCGGTATCGCCGATCAGCTGTATGGCATCCTCCGGAAATCCTGCTTCCTTCAATGCACCGCGGATTACGGATGCAATGGCAAGGTTGGAATGAATCGCATCACTCCCGCCCTTTAAGATCACTGCATTTCCTGTCTTAAAACAGAGACCGAAAGCATCTGCGGTAACGTTGGGACGTGATTCGTAAATAATACCGATGACGCCGATGGGAACCCGCTTTTTCCCGATCAGCAGACCGTTGGGACGCTTTTTCATGGAGAGAACCTCTCCCACCGGGTCCTCCAGTGCGATGATCTGGCGAAGACCATCCGCCATACCGGCAATACGGTCATGAGTGAGAAGCAGACGGTCCAGCAGACCCTGGGACATGTTTTTTGCACGTCCGGCTTCCATATCTTTTGCATTTTCCCGAAGAAGCAGCTCTTCACCGGCCAGCAGTGCATCCGCTGCCGCTTCCAGTCCTCTGTTTTTCTCAGCTGATCCCAGTGTATTCAGAACACGGGCAGCTTTTCTGGCAGCCTGCCCCATTTCAATTAAATCAACCACAATTCATTCCCCGCGATTTCGTTATTTTTAATAAATTGCTTTCTCCGATACAACTGCATCAGGCAGAATATCATGTGCCTCGAACGGTACGCTGTCGAGAATCTGGAATTCAAATGCCAGTGCAGCTTTGTAATGTGTATTGGGCTTTTCCAGATATCTGTCATAGAAACCGCCGCCGTAGCCGACTCTGTGATGACCTCTGTCAAATGCCACACCGGGCATTACGAAGAAAGCGTCTGTTTCGTGTGCCTCAGGCAGAGTTGTCTTCGGCTCACGGATGCCCATATAGCCGGATTCCACATCTTCAAATTTGGTTATGTAGTACCAGATCAGATCCTTTCCCACAACCTTGGGTACTGCCACACGTTTGCCTGCAGCCCATGCACGGGCAATGATTTCATCTGTCATAACCTCATGATTGTAATCAATGTAGGCATAGACGCACTCTGCTTTCTGATATTCAGGAATGGACACAATAAAGTCTGCTACTTTGCTGCTCATTGCAGCAACTTCAGCATCTGTAGCCGCATCCCTGAACTGTTTGATCATTTTCCTGACTTCTTTTTTTTCCTGCATAAGAAATACCTCCTCAGGCCTGAGGCTTTTTGCCTCCCTGGCCATATTTTTTATCATGGCGCGCCTTGACATCGATCATGCTTCCGTCGGGATTCTTGATTTTGATGGTTTCAAGCTGCCCTCTCAGGTTTCTTCGCATGGCCTGAATGTATTCACCGCGCAATCTGGACTGTTCCTCCTTCTCCTGGGGAGTCAGACCAGTTTCTTTCATCTTTTTATATAACTCATTAATACGAGCAATATCTTTCATATCCATAAGGTGATACCGCCTTTTCAAATTAATATCTACTGATGTATTCCTTTAAATTAAATGAGGGATTTTTATGCGCATGGAACAGGGTTCCGCATTCCCTGCCGTCAATGATGCGGTAAATATTCTTCACATCATCTGCATTGGCAATTACCATATCCACACCGGACTCCGCCGCAATCTGCGCTGCTGCCAGCTTGGCCGCCATGCCGCCGGTTCCCACATCGCTGCCGGCCCCTCCTGCCATGGAAAGGAGCTCGTCATCAATGCGCTCTACTTCCGGTATCAGCCTGGCCTCAGGATTCTTCCTGGGATCACCGGTATACATGCCGTCTATATCGGAAAGCAGGATCAGCAGATCCGCATGTACCAGAGCGGCTACCACGGCAGACAGCCGGTCATTATCACCGAAAACGATCTCATGAGTAGCAACCGTGTCATTCTCATTCACAATGGGAATACTTCCCAGCTGAAACAGCTCTTCAAATGTGTTGCGGGCGTTATGATAACTCTCCGGATTGATCAGCGTATCCTTTGTCATGAGAATCTGAGCTGTCAGATGACTGTAATCACTGAAAAGACGCTGATAGGTCATCATCAGATGGGCCTGACCAATAGCTGCCAGAGCCTGCTTGCGGGATATGCTGTCCGGACGCGGAAGATGTCCGGCGGCCTGTCTGCCCGCCGCAATGGCACCCGAGCTGACCAGCACCACATCTTTATTCATATTTTTCAATTCACAAAGAACACGAACCAGAGATTCGATCTTTCGAAGGTTCAGGGAACCATTATCCTGGTGGGTAAGAGAAGACGATCCGATCTTAACCACTATCCTCTGTTTATCTTTCAGTTTTTCTCTTATACTCATAGTACTGCTTTCCACTCCATTATAATTGATTTTAATGTTGCTGTCCAGACTTCGCTAGTATGACTCACGCCAATTGGCAAACTGTTTCATGCTTCCGGCCGCGCATAAACTGCAGCAATCGCTTCTGCTGCTTTGCATCCGTCCATGGCAGCGGACATGATGCCTCCTGCATATCCGGGGCCTTCTCCGCAGGGATACAGACCTTTTATATTGCTCATCATGTTTTCGTCCCTGATGATTTTTACCGGTGAGGAGGTTCTTGCTTCTACTGCGGAGAGGATGGCGTCTTCTCTGGCGTATCCATCTATTTTCCGGTCAAATGCTTCGATTCCTTCAATCAGTGCTTCGTTCAGCTCTTCCGGAAGGATTCCCCGCAGATTTGTGAAAGTTGTCTCTCCTTTATGATCCGGAGTTACCCCGCCTGCCCGGTCTGACGAACGGTTTGCGCGAAAGTCTCCGAACAGCTGACTGGGAATCTTACCGTTTCCTGCCTTCCATGCGGCTTCCTCGATCCGGCGCTGGAATTCTACTCCGGAAAGTACATCATCGCCCGGATAATCATCCGGAGTTACCGTTACGATAAGGGCGCTGTTGGCATTGCGCCCGTCTCTTGCCCGGTAGCTCATGCCATTTACCACCAGACGGCCTTCTTCCGATGAGCTGTTCACCACCTGACCTCCGGGGCACATACAGAAAGAATAAACACCGCGTCCACCTTTTGCCCGGTAAGTCAGTTTATAATCCGCTGCCGGAAGATGTCCGGGGTACTCCATTCCGTACTGGCTTTTATTGATCATGGACTGGGGATGCTCGATCCTCATACCCACTGCAAAGGATTTTGGTTCCATGACCACCCCCTGCGCTTTCAGCATGGCAAAGGTATCGCGGGCACTGTGTCCCACCGCCAGAACCACCTGTTCTGCGGGTGTCACGGTTCTGCCGTCTTTCCCGTCTGTTTCCACACCGGTCACATGACCGTTTTCATGAAGAATTTTTGTCACTTTTGTTTCAAAACGGATTTCTCCCCCTGCTTTCAGTATGCGGTGCCGGATTTCTGCCACCACGTGCTGAAGCACATCTGTACCAATATGAGGTTTATTCACATACAGAATATCTTCCGGGGCTCCGGCTTCCACAAACAGCTCCAGGATTCTGCGGCCTCTGCCGGCGGAGTCTTTGACCAGCGTATTGAGTTTTCCGTCGGAAAAGGTACCGGCACCGCCTTCGCCGAACTGAACGTTGCAATCCGTATCCAGTTCTCCGGTCTTCCAGAAATGTTCCACACAGCGGATGCGATCTTCCACTGCTTTTCCTCTTTCCAGCACCAGAGGCTGATAACCGGCTTCGGCAAGCATCAGAGCGCAGAACATGCCGGCAGGTCCCATTCCAATAATAACCGGACGATGTTTCAGAGACCTGTTCCCGGGTTCTGGAAAATGGTACTGCACCGGATGAGCAATGGTGATGTTCCGGTTTTTCAGCTTTTTTATCAGCTGTTCTTCCTTTTTTTCGCTCATGCCTGTTTCCACCAGAACTGTATAGATATAGTAAATCTCCGGCTTCTTTCTGGCATCAATCGACCGTTTCCAGATACTTACCTTTTTCACAGAAGCCGCAGGTAATTTCAATAGTTTCAATGCCTTTTCTGCCGGTTCATCCGGCCCATGATCAGGCCTGCATTTCATTTGAGCAATCTGTATCATTATTAACCTGCTTTCTCATTATGATTCGCTTTTGCGGCAGCTTCGGGATGCAGAGCTTCCTGCCAGCCATCCGCTGGACCAGGCCCACTGCAGATTGTAGCCGCCGCAGATTCCATCCACATCCAGCAGTTCTCCTGCAAGATACACCCCGGGGCAGCATAACGATTCCAGCGTATCCGGATTTACTTCCTGCAGCGGAATTCCTCCGCAGGTAACCTGTGCGCGGTCAAATCCATTAATTTCCCTGCAGGTACAGCGCAGATGCCTGGTCAGATACAAAAGCTCCTGTTTTCCTTCTTTCTCAAGCATTCTGAGTACGGTAAGGAGCTTTGACGGGTAAAGACCTTCATACTGTCCGTCCGAATGATGTGTCAGATAATCTGCCAGGTCCTTATCACTGATCTCAGGGAAGAAAGACAGTTCTGCCTGCACTTTTTTTCCTGCCTCCAGAGCCTTTGCTGCATATCGGCTCACCTGAAATACGGGAATCCCCGATATTCCGTAATCAGTCAGCTGCAGTTCTCCCGTATCAGCTGCTGTTTCCCGACCATCTGCCAGAATTGTCACCCTGGCAGGAACACGGACTCCTGCCAGCTGTTTAAACCATGGCTCCATGCACTGAATCCCGGTCAGCGCAGGCAGAGGTTTCACCAGACCATGTCCCAGTGCAGCTGCCAGACCATAGCCGCTGCCATCAGAACCAAGAGCCGGTGATGCCTGTCCGCCGCAGGCAAGGATCACCCGGTCAGCATACAATTTCCGGTTCTCAAAACAGATTTCCTCCGCGGCATTTTTTCCGGTTCTCCGGTTTCTGCTTTTCCCGCCCGTATCTCCTGCCTTTCTCTTTTTTCCGCCGGCATTTCCTGTTTTTTCAGGAATTTGACCGGAAATCTTCATACTGATCTGAACTTCCATCGCTTTCTGTACCGGACGGATTTTAAAAACCCGCATCCCGGTCAGTATTTCCACGCCCAGTTCTCCGGCGCGTTTCAGCAGCAGAGAGACAACTGACGAAGCCTGCTCCGACATGGGATAATAATATCCGTTTCGTTCATGGGGAAAAATGCCCAGGGTCTGAAAAAAAGCAAGGGTATCATCCACATCAAAACGGCGTATCACATGCATGGCAAATTCATTGTCATGATAACATGCCGCATCCATTCTCCTGTTGGTAAAATTGCAGTGTCCGTTTCCTGTGGCCAGTATCTTTTTCCCTGCCTTTTCTTTCTGCTCCAGCACGGTCACACGGGCACCGGACTGTGCAGCACTGATTGCAGCTGCCAGACCCGAAGCACCTGCTCCCACAATAATAATATGTAATTTCTGATTCGACACCTGAAGCCTCCTGCCATGCAGGGATGCCCCCTCCGGCATCCCCTTTCATTGCATTTTATTACAGCCGCCGGACCGGCAAATCCGGACAGGATTTACTTCATTCAGCTGCTGCAGTTTTCCAGATATTCATAAAGCGCCGGCAGATTTTCCAGATAAATACCCTGCTTCAGTTCCTGAATCAGAGCTGCTGCCAGTTCTTCCTCATCAATCCGGGTTCTCATACAGATTTCCCTGTGATCCCCGGTATATGCTATAATCTCGTTATTATTTAACGTTACATAATAAAATGCATCCGATGCGGCCTGATCCTGCTCTTTCTCTTCTTCCGTTTCCAGACCGACATCGGGATCTTTCTGTTTCTGTGTTTCCGAAACCGCCTGCTCCATGGCTTCTTCATATCTGCCGCGAAGATCCGCATAATCGCTGCGGAGAGTAAGATATCCGAAAACAGACACTGCCGTAATCATTGACAGTGTAATGAAAAGGCAGATACAGATACGTAATCTCATAAACAATCACTCCTTTACGTATAGTATCTGCCATATTTTACTGATTTATACTTTATTTTCGAAGTAAATGAAGTTTCTTCGCTATTCTGACCAGTAATGTCCCTTTGGGGAAGGATTTCAGATCCGACTCTGTGATGCCTCCAGTAAGAAGCAGAGCTGATGCATAGATCACTACGGCAACGCAGATGGCCAGCAAAACGGAAAACGCATTACTGCTGGTGAGATAATACAGCCCTTTATAGGAACCCCATGCAGCGGCTCCCATGAGAATAGAGCTTATGCCGGGAAGCAGAAACGTATATCTGATCTCCAGTCTGAAACGGATCGCCCGGTAAATGGAGCGGTAATTCATGATGTTCATCATCAGTCCGAAAATAATATCGGCAATGACAACGCCGTAGATGCCGAAGGGGAAAACCCACAGACATACCGCCAGGATCACCAGATGGGCAACCAGTGCAGCCGCTGCATTTTTTGCAGGCTCAGTAACGCGTCCGATTCCCTGCAGTACACCATTGGTGATGGTAGAGAAAGAATACAGAATAACCGTAATACCGCCTGCTTTTAACAGAACAGATGCCAGGTCATTACTTTCCGGTGTACCCGCAAACAGCAGCTGAAGAATGGGTTTGCTCAATACAGCCAGTCCCACGCAGGAAGGAATGGCAATCAGCATGGCAAACCGGATGGCTGTACGGATCTTATGGGTAATCTCGGACGGAGCCGATGTTTTCAGCGTACGGGAAAGATTCGGTACAGCAGAAGCCGATAAAGCAGTGGCAAAAGCCAGCGGCACATGAGTCAGAAGATGATATTTGCCGGAATAGGCATTCCAGCTGATCTGGTAAGCCTGGCTGGACATACCCGCCATATCCGCATAATTACTGAAAATCGTTGAATCCAGCACACTGCTGATATTATAGATCGCGGAATTCAGTGTAATAGGCAGAATCATCAGCACCAGAGTGGAAAGAAGGCTTTTGCGGGATTCTTTGACTGCGGACCCGCCGGTCAACTCCCTGCTGCCGGATGAATAATACATGCGATAGATCACAATGCAGACCAGCAGGCCGGCAACTGCACCGGACAGAGTACCCACAGTACCGCCGGCAGCGCCCAGAGTGTCGGACCAGATATCTTCGCTATGTAACAGATCCAGACGATGTCCCATATTCCACAGAACCCAGGCACCCAGAATACTCATGACAGCATTGATAATCTGCTCAACGATCTGAGAAACGGCTGTGGGAACCATGGTTCCGTGCCCCTGGAAAAATCCCCGGAAAGCACCCAGAAATGCGGAAACCCAGACAGTGGGAGCAAGAACCATCAATGCATATTCGATCTCCGCCCTTTTATAGACAACATGTGCAAAAAATCCTGCTCCAAAAAACAGAATACAGAAAGCGGTACCGCCCACAACAGTTGCAAACAGAATCGCAACCCCAAAAACACGGCCTGCATTTTGCTCCTGTTTATTGCCGATCCGCTCTGCAACCATCTTTGATACAGCAGTAGGAATTCCAAAGGATGCGATCATCCAGATCAGGGAATAGATCTCATACGCATTGGTATATGCTGCATTGCCTCCGTCTCCCAGTATATTGGTTAACGGAATCCGGTAAATAATACCGATCAGCCGGACAATAACCGAGGCAATTGCCAGAATGCTTCCCTGAATCAGAAAATTGGCTTCTCTTCTTCCCTTTTTTTTCTCTGCCATAAAAAGTCTCATCCTTCCATATTGTTAAGGCCGGCAATGATGTACAACATACCTGTCTTCCCGATATCTGCCGGACGCATCAGCCTCTACAAAGACCGATTCGATTCATTTGTAACCAACTAACGATAATACACCCTGAAACCGGAAGCGTCAATCCCCTTTTTCGGGATTACCCTTATTTCCCGGATCGTGCGTAATACCGGATATCATCCGTTAACGGGTAATTCCCAGCTGATCCAGCAGGGCACGCTGTCTTTCTTCCATCACCTGACGTTCATCCTCTTCCATATGGTCGTATCCAAAAAGATGAAACATACTGTGAGCAGCCAGAAAAGCCAGCTCACGTTCCGGCGAATGTCCGTAGGCCTCAGCCTGCTCAATCACCTTGTCAACCGAGATCACAATATCTCCCAGAACCAGTTCCCCGGTCTCCGGATTGAAGCAGTCCTGATCTTCATCTTCACAATGGTCAAAATTACCCGGTTCTTTATATTCGATCATGGGAAATGACAGCACATCCGTAGGGCGGTCGATTCCCCGAAACTCTTTGTTGATCCTGTGAATCTCACTGTTATCTGTCAGCAGGATATTCAGCTCCGCCTCATAGGGACAGGGTTCAAAATCCATGGCACCCATAACCACTTTCCGCAGAAGCGCATCCCAGTCAAATGGAAGCGCGTCCTGATTCCCGTATTCATTCTCAATTTCAATTGTCATAACGTTTTCCCCGATTTTCTGCTCTGCGACCGCCGCCGGAAACACTGCCTGAGGCTTTCCGACCGGTCATCCTGTTCTTTTTATTCTCCTGCTCCTCGTATACTTCGTACGCTTCCACAATTTTCTGTACCAGGGGATGGCGGACGATATCTTTGGCACTCAGCTGAGTAAATGCAATTCCTTCCACATTTTTCAGAACACGCATGGCTGTATCCAGACCGGAAGTAATATCCGGAGCCAGATCTCTCTGTGTGGCATCACCGGTCACAACTACTTTGGAACCGAATCCGATACGTGTCAGAAACATCTTCATCTGCGCCGATGTGGTATTCTGGGATTCATCCAGTATGATAAATGCATTGTCCAGGGTACGGCCTCTCATGTATGCCAGCGGTGCCACTTCAATCAGCCCCTTTTCCATGTTGCTGACGGTGGTTTCCGGTCCCATCATCTGATAGAGCGCATCATAAAGAGGACGAAGATAAGGATCCACCTTGCTTTGCAGATCTCCCGGAAGAAAGCCCAGCTTTTCACCTGCTTCAATAGCCGGTCTGGTCATGATGATCCGGTTGACCTCTCCATTCTTAAAGGCCTTCACCGCCATGGCCATGGCAAGATAGGTTTTGCCCGTACCGGCAGGTCCGATACCAAAGGTAATCATATGATTCTGAATGGCATCCACATAGGTTTTCTGGCCCAGAGTCTTGGGTTTTACCGGTTTACCATTAATAGTACGGCAAAGCACATCATCATCCAGTTCAAGTACCATCTCCTCTTTCTCTTCAAAAACCAGAGCCAGCGTGTAATCCACATTCTGCTCGGTGATGGTATTGCCGCGTCTGGAAAGCTCCAGCAGACTGTTGAATACACCGACTGCTTTGCGGACCATCTCTTCCGGTCCCACAATTTTCATCAGTCCGTCTCTGGAAATAACAGTAACCCGGAGAGTCCTTTCGATTTTCTTTACATATGCATCAAACTGTCCGCAGATATTCCTCTCATGTTCTGTGGGAATTGCCAGTGACTGTTCAATTAAACTCATAAATTATATTACTCCTTTTCAGCACCCGACTGCTTTGAAAGGCCAGCTGATCTATTCTTCCTCCGAAGCTTCCTGCTCCGGCTTATTAACCTCTGCTTCATAGGCACTGTAATCAATAGACTGATACCCTGCCTGTGGTCTTAGAAATACAATATTCCCACCGGCACGGTACACAACAGAATCATAATATATTCTGACTTGATTTTCAACTACCACATCCCCATTTTTTTGCATATTTTCAAGGAATTGACTGATTTTTTTCTGCAAAATCCCGGAAGCTTCTTTTTCACTGAGCCACCTGTGGCGAATCTGATATTCTTTTTTCTCTTCTTTATATCCATACAGAGAAATACCGGCCTCCGGGACATAAATCTCCCAAAAACCGCTTCCTGTAAAAGAAGTACCCGTTTCTTCTCCGGGAGTCCCTGTACGCTTAGCCCGGACCGGATCCGCCAGATCCCAGAAGAGCCTGACCGGAGACGGAACAGAAAAAGTGCGGTCTGCCAGCCGAAAATGCCAGATGGAACCTTTGCTCCCGGTATAAACCTTTTCCGTCCGGTCCGGGTCAACATAATCCTCATAGGTAATCTCAGATCGTATCTTCACATCAGCATCCGCATGTACAAACTCATATCCGGTTATTTCCTGGGAATCATCATGCCTGGGGACACTGCCGGAAACCAGTACCTGCCCTTTTTCAACCATATCCCCCGTTTTCACCTGAGCAATCCCTTTTCTGACAATTACGCAGTCCACCACGCCATCCGTTTCCGCCACCAGATCCGCCGGTTTGGTATCTGCCATGACAGCAGCCAGTGTTCCGTAATTTTCCGCCACATTAATTGTCAGTACTGTACCGTCCACACTGGCAGCTGACCAGGAGATTCTTTCAAAATGATCCCTCAGAAGCTGCTCAATGGATTCGCAGTCAATTTCTGATTTGCGTATCCCTCCCAGAATCCCCTGTTCTTTCAGACAACTCAGAATCTGATCATCTGTATAATACATATTATTTTCAATCTTGATCTCCCATATATGGATTGACGAAAACCATATAAGAAAAAAAAGCAGCAGACCGGACGCTAAAAAAGCCTGTCTGTTCCGGTATCTCTTTATGTATGCAGGAAGCCCGTATTCTGCTTCACAGGTCAGTGATACACCGGCTTTGGCAGCCAGATCAAGGCAATTCCCGTAATCTGCCCGGTACATACAGCAGGTGCAGCCGCATTCACATGACAGAATATTCCACATAACCAGCCCCCGGTTCCGGCACAGATTCATAAATCGTTCCGGGCTGCTGCCGTTTACCGATACACAAACCCAGCCCCGTATGAATCGAAGCAAATTAATCCCTCCTGTCAAACCGTACAGATGTAATAATTCCCGTAATCCGCATGATCAGCTCTGAATAATAATCGATCTGAAGCTTTTTTCCTTCCACATATATCATATAACCGGAAGCCAGAATCCGGATCTCCGTATCAAAATAGCTGCAGATGCTTTTAAAATTCTCAATTCTCAGTTCCTGGCAGCCGCTGATCTCCATCAATGTAACACCTCTGGCCATGTCCGGCGGAATCTGCATCGCCTGAAAAATTCTGTCTTTCATCTCATCACCAGATGTGTTTTTTATATTGTATGCCAAAGGTTCCCGTACCTATTACAAAGCATGGGGAATTCGATGAATAATCGGGCGCACAGAAAAAGCCGCAG
The DNA here is from genome assembly GCA_034086685.1 of Lachnospiraceae bacterium. Lineage (GTDB taxonomy): Bacteria > Bacillota > Clostridia > Lachnospirales > Lachnospiraceae > TWA4. The sequence goes on along the minus strand of JAXDZY010000051.1, from coordinate 14,407 downwards.
GCTCGTCACCTGCGGCTTATTTCTTCAAATCAATTAACATATGGCGAAAGCTTAAGCGGATCGCCAGATTAGAACAGATTAGTTATATTTACGTTTTCTTGCAGCTTCAGACTTTTTCTTACGTCTTACGCTGGGTTTCTCGTAATGTTCTCTCTTACGAATCTCCTGCTGAATGCCAGCCTTTGCACAGTTTCTTTTGAATCTGCGTAAAGCGCTGTCTAAACTTTCGTTATCTTTTACGATTACGTTTGACATAGCTCACACCTAACCTCCCTTCAGTTGCGTATTGTGTTTTTACAACTGCCTGGGTAAATTCTAACACACCTATTATTATAACATAATTCTGCTGTTCGTCAACATAAAATTGTTCAAACTTCGTGTTTTTTTGTAACTATTTAGTCAAAGAATCAACAACAGGATTATTTAATCTGTGCTTCGACTGTTTCTGCAGCTTTAGCCAGTGCAGCATCAATTCCGTCGGGATTCTTGCCTCCGGCCTGTGCCATGTTGGGACGGCCGCCACCGCCGCCGCCTACAAGACCTGCAATTGCCTTGATCAGATTGCCGGCGTGAGCACCTGCCTTCTGAGCTTCGGGAGTTACCATGGATAAGAGGCTTACCTTGCCGTCAACAGCAGATGCCAGTACTACAACACCTTCACCCAGTTTTTCTTTCAGCTGATCGCCCAGGTTTCTCAGGCCGTTCATATCAACACCGTCAGCCCGTGCAGCCAGAACTTTCACACCTTTTACTTCTTTTACCTGATTCATAACGTCACCGAGAGCATCCTTGGCAAGTTTGCTCTTGAGCTTTTCATTTTCAGCAGCCAGAGCCTTTAATTCAGCCTGCATTGCTTCGATTCTCGCAACCAGCTGGGAAGCTTCTGTCTTTGCTGCTTTTGCAGCTGCTTCCAGAGTCTTCTCCACTTCATTGTAATGTTCTGTTACACCTTTGCCGGTTAAGGCTTCAATTCTTCTGACACCTGCTGCAATACCGCTTTCCGATACGATCTTGAAAGCTCCGATGGAAGAAGTATTGGCTACATGTGTACCGCCGCAAAGCTCTTTTGAAACATCTCCCATGGATACCACGCGTACATCCTGGTCATACTTTTCACCAAACAATGCCATAGCCCCGGATTTCTTTGCTTCTTCCACATTCATAACATCCGTTACAACGGGAATTGCTTCTGCAATTGCATCATTAACCAGGTTCTCGACCCGGGCGATCTCTTCCGGTGTCATGGCCTGGAAATGGGAAAAGTCAAAACGAAGTCTGTCTGCACTCACCATGGAACCGGCCTGTTCCACATGGCTGCCCAGAACTTTTCTGAGGGCTGCCTGCAGCAGGTGGGTCGCACTGTGGTTCTTCGCAGTATCTGCACGATTTGCTGCACAGACGGAAGCAGTGACTGTATCATTGACTGCAAACATACCTTTTGTCACAACACCCACATGACCGATCTTGCCGCCTTTTAATTTGATGGTGTCCACAACTTTGAATTCTGCATCAGCTTTGGTCAGAACACCGATATCAGCTTTCTGTCCGCCCATGGTAGCATAGAAAACAGTCTCATCAAGGATGATCGTGCCTTCATCGCCTTCAGCCAGTGCCTGAACGATTTCTTCCTTATTGGTAATAACCTGAATACGGCCTTCTGCGCTTAATCTGTCATATCCGATAAATTCGGAAGTGATCTCAGGATCGATCTCATCATAAACAGTTGCATCAGCACCCATATAGTTGGTGACTTTTCTTGCTTTACGTGCTTTCTCTTTCTGCTCTTCCATGCATGCGGTAAAGCCCTCTTCATCCACCTGAATCCCCTTTTCTTCCAGGATCTCTTTTGTCAGATCCAGAGGAAATCCATAAGTATCATAAAGCTTGAAAGCTTCTGAACCGGGCAGTACGCTGCTGCCTTCTGCTGCCAGCTCTGCTTCCATATCTGCCAGAATACTCAGCCCCTGATCAATAGTACGGTTGAATTTCTCTTCTTCCTGTTCAATTACCTTAAAGATGAAAGGTGCCTTTTCGGCCAGCTCAGGATATCCGTCTTTTGAAGTTTCAATAACAGTATTGCTGAGCTTTGTAAGGAACAGTCCTTCAATACCAAGCAGTCTGCCGTGGCGTGCTGCACGTCTGAGCAGTCTTCTCAGAACGTATCCGCGTCCTTCATTGGAAGGCATGATACCATCGGAAATCATATTGCTGACAGAACGGATATGGTCAACGATAACACGGATGGAAACATCCTTTTTGGGATCTTCGCCGTACTTTACTCCGCACAGGTCACATACAGCGTCACGCAGTGCAGCAAATGTATCAATACTGAATACGGAATCCACATCCTGAACAACAACAGCCAGACGTTCCAGGCCCATACCGGTATCAATGTTTTTATTCTCCAGTTCCACGTAATTGCCTTTGCCGTCTGCGTTGAACTGCGTAAATACATTGTTCCATACTTCCATATAACGGTCACAGTCACAGCCTACTGTACATCCGGGCTTGCCGCAGCCGTATTTCTCACCGCGGTCATAATAAATCTCGGAGCAGGGACCGCAGGGACCGGCACCATGTTCCCAGAAGTTGTCTTCCTTGCCGAAGCGGAAAATGCGTTCTGCAGGGATTCCCATCTCCTTATTCCAGATATCGAATGCTTCGTCATCATTTTCATAAATGGAGGGATACAGACGGTCGGGGGCCAGACCGATTACTTCTGTCAGGAATTCCCATGACCAGTGGATTGCTTCTGTTTTAAAGTAATCGCCGAATGAAAAGTTACCGAGCATCTCGAAAAATGTCAGATGACGTGCTGTCTTGCCTACATTCTCAATATCACCGGTACGGATACACTTCTGGCAGGTAGCCATACGTGTACGGGGCGGTACTTCCTGTCCTGTAAAATAGGGCTTCAGAGGAGCCATGCCTGCCGGAATCAGCAGAACGCTGTTATCATTATGAGGAACCAGAGAATAGCTGCTTTTACAGAGATGTCCCTTTGTTTCAAAGAAATCAAGATACATCTTTCTCAGTTCGTTAACACCGTATTTCTTCAATGTTGTTACGCTTCCTTTCTTCTGTTATCAATTCACTTCCTGTTCTGCATGAAAACCGGCAGAGAGTTCATCTCTGACACTTGCTGCCGGCTGCTTCGTAAAGCAGAACATCCGGCGAATGCCATATCTGCCGCCGGAATGTAAAGGTTCTTCAGTCCGCAGAACTGCGGAGGCGGTCTGCCGGCCGTTACGAAACTATCAGAACCGGCAAACCTCTCTGGCACGGCAAAAGATGCAGGCATACACCCGCATCTTTCTGCACCTGTACCCCCGGCACACTCTGCGATATCTCCGAACGTCTCAGAAACTGCCCGGGATATCCGCATGCCGACAGGATAAACTACTGGAAAATTCAAAAGTACAGTGATTATTACTTCGCAGATTTTTTATGGTCTTTGTATTTTGCTCCGCAAATGCAGGCAGCAACAATTATTGCCAGATAAATCACGAACTTGACTGCACTTGTTACAAATGCTCCCAGAAATGCCATCTGAATCCCCCTCCTTTATCTTCAGACCTGTACGATCTGATATTCAGTTATGTCCGGTCCGATATACAAACAATCCCCCTGCCATATACCCCGGACATAATGGTGCATTTTCCGGTATTCCCGAATAGAATACGAATTATGCATAGTTTAGTTCATATTAGCACACCGGACGGCAGATTGCAAGAAAAAGATTTGCCGTAAACAATAAAGCCTTACAGCTTCCGCATCCGGCTGAAATTCCGTCTGCGGCAATTATTTCCCTGCTTCATGTGTGATTCGGAAGCTGAATGAAATTCTGCGGTCTCCGGGGATCAGATATTCTTCGTGAATGGGGGCTCCCCAGCTGTCGTCACCGCCTACTCCGCACTGTGCGCCCAGGATTCTCAGATAATTGTAGGGATGATCCGGCAATTCATCTGCCAGCATGGCATGTTCCATCTCCATGGCGCTGTAGGGAAGGAGGCTTCCTTCCAGAGGACAGTCAACAGCTTCGAAGCGCAGTCCGTCTCCTGTTTCATCCGTAACGGATATCCAGCGAAGCTTTGTACGGTTTCCGCATTCCTGAGGCTTCAGATAATCGGAATAATTGTCCTTTGCGGTTGTTTCAAAGACGCCAAGTCTTGCTCCGCAGTCACGGTCAATATAATTTTCTTCCGGTCCTGCACCGTAATAGCGCATATTTTCAAAACGTTCCTTCATCTTGAATTCCATGCCGAATGCAGGAATCGGAGGCATGCCTGCGATTCCGGGATAATCCAGTGTCACAGTGATGCTTCCATCACCTGAAATCAGATAGGAGACAGAGTGTCCCTGTGTGACAGGGGAGCAGAATACAGGGTACTGGAATAAAACAGTGATTCTGCAGAAGTCTTCTCCGATCTCCACACTGTAGTTTTTCGCATCCGGTTTCTGTCCCACCGTCATGGCCAGATAACAGCTGCTCTGATTCAGAAGTGACATACCCCGGTCATTATCTGTGGACGCTCTCCAGTAGGTAACTTTGGGTACATTGGTTATATATTCCGTTCCATCATAAATAAGAGAAACCAGCCCTCCGTCCACTTTGGAGAACAGAACACGGAAGCCTTCACCCATGACACCGATATTCACATCGCCGTTTACTACGTGGAAATCCGGTCCTGTTTCCTGATCCTGATCCCGTCCGGACACAGTTACTGCCATCTGCCCGAAGGAAATCTCATGGCCCGCTTCTGCCCACAGGGTATCATATTTCTGAACCGCTGACACATTCAGAAGATATTCTCCTTTTTCTTCGGGGATTTTAAAAGGAAGCTCCACATAAGTCTCAGAAAGAGGAGGGACATTTGCCTCAAAAACAGTTTCCCACAGAACTACGCCTTCTTTTTCTGTCTGCATCCGGAACTGACATGACTGCGTTGTTACAAACATGTTGCGGTTGCGGATATTAACACCTTTTTTATCAGGTGTCAGAAGAATGGGAGCATACAGCTGCTTTACTTCCTGCATCTTGGGTGACTCTCTGCGGTCTGCGTATACAATTCCATTGGTACTGAAGCCGTAATCTGAGGGCCGCTCATCATGATATCCGCCATATACCAGATACTCTTTACCATCTTTGCGTTTCTGCCATAAAGCCTGATCAATAAAATCCCAGATAAAGCCGCCCTGATACTGTTCATACTGATCCTCCAGATCCGTATAAAGCTTCATGCCGCCGCAGGAATTGCCCATGGCATGCATATACTCACAGCTGATATAGGGTTTTGCAGGGTGGGAATCCAGATACTCCGCAATTTCTGCAGGTTTTGCATACATCCGGCTTTCCATGTCACTGATGCACTCGTATTCCCTGTTCCAGAAGCATCCCTCATAGTGAACCAGTCTGTAGGGATCATTATCATGGAAAAACCGGGTTATATTCATAATATCCTCTCCTGCATAGGATTCATTGCCGCAGGACCAGATAAGAACACTGGGATGATTCTTATCCCGTTCAAACATGGAACGCGCACGGTCCACCACATTGTCATTCCATTCAGGCAGATCTGCCGGTACATTCCACGAAGGGTCACAGGCACCCATCTTCTGCCAGGTTCCATGGCTTTCCAGGTTTGTTTCATCAATCAGATAGATACCATATTCGTCACAGAGCTCATACCAGAGCCTGTTATTGGGGTAGTGGCATGTACGGTCTGCATTGATATTGTTTCTCTTCATACACCTGATATCCCAGAGCATATCTTCTCTGGAAATCACACGTCCGCTGCGGGGATTGAATTCATGGCGGTTTACCCCGCGGAAAATAATCCGTTTGCCGTTCAGATGCATAACACCGTGTTTCATCTCAAAACGGCGGATTCCATACTTCACCGGAGCAATTTCCACCAGCTGCTCATTCTCATCCAGCACGGAAATCTCCAGCTGATAACGATACGGATCTTCCGCGCTCCACAGATGCAGATCACCCACGGAAAACAGAACTCTGCACACTTCCCCGGCACTCAGCTGTGCGGGCTCACATACCAGGCTTCCCTGAGCGTCCTTCATCTCCACCAGCAGGCTGCGTCCTTCCAGTTTACCGGTCAATTTAATCCGCAGATTCACATCCGCAGTCGCAAAATCATCTGCCACATCTGCGGTCACAAACACATCATTAATATGAGTGCAGGGCAGAGCATAAAGATTTACATCACGGAAAATTCCGGAAAACAGAAAGAAATCCTGATCCTCAATCCAGCTGGCGCTGCTGTATTTGTAAACTTCCACACAGATCCGGTTGGTGCCCGCATGTACAAGCTCAGTTACATCAAACTCGGAGGGGGTAAAGCTGTCCTCCGCATATCCCGCAAATGTACCGTTGATCCACAGGTACATGGCGGTGCTGACACCCTCAAAGGAAAGCACCAGTCGTTTTCCCTCATACTGAGCAGGCAGTTCAAAATCTTTCACATAGCTTCCCACAGGATTATCCCTGCGTACTCTGGGCGGACGAACATCTTCAATTCCGTCCCAGGCATACATGGTATTCACATACTGGTTCTGACCGTATCCCTGAGTTTCCATATGACCGGGTACCTGAATCAGATCCCAGTCTGCCGCATCATAATCCGGTTTCCAGAAATCCCGGATCCGCTCATCCGGGCGTTCTGCATAGGAAAATCTCCATTGTCCGTTCAGGCTGAAACGAAGAGGCATGTTTCCTCCCATTTCCTCTCTTTTTTCAAAAAATTCATGATCTGAGTGCGCTTCAAGCTGATTTACACGAAAAACTGCCGGATCCTCCAGCCAATCAATAGTATACATAATATATTCCCCCGTTAATAAGCAGTTCAGAAAATGCGTCACAGCGCGGAAGTCCCTTTGCAGACTTCCGCAGAGTGGCGCATTGATTATATTTTCAGATTTTCACAATCCTATAAGGATGCAATAAAACGATCAAATGCCTGACGTCCTTCAGGTGTACATTTGTAAACACCTGCATCTTCCAGTACATGGACAAATACCCTGCCGGTTTCTTCTTTGAGAATATCCATAACTGTTTCTTTCCGGAAAGAACCGTACTTTCTGCACAGCTCATCTGCCCAGTCAGCATGTTTTTCCAGAGTCTCTTCACTGCGGTAATCCTTACCTTCCACCAGATATTCGCCCAGCAGTTCCAGCTCACCCTTCAGTCTTGCAGGCAGAACAGCAAGCCCCATAACTTCGATCAGGCCGATATTCTCTTTTTTGATATGATGGTATTCATTATGCGGATGATACAGACCCAGAGGACATTCATCTGTTGTAATGTTATTACGCAGAGTCAGATCCAGTTCGTACAGGTCACCGTTCATACGTGCAATAGGTGTAATGGTATTATGCGGTTCTCCATCGGTTTCAGCAAAAATATACGCTTCTTCATCGGTATATGCACGCCAGTTTTTCAGAATATGGTCTGCCAGTTCGATGACGCGGTCTGCATCTTTACCGTCAAGACGGATAACGGATAACGGCCAGTGTACAATACCTGCCTGTACATCTTCGTATCCGGGTACCGTAAAGGTTTTCTCCAGCGTTGCCCTGGCCATGGCAAAGGTATAACCACCGCCCTGGAAATGATCGTGGCTCAGTATGGAACCGCCTACAATGGGCAGATCCGCATTGGATCCCAGGAAATAATGAGGAAACAGCTTTACGAAATCAAACAGCTTACGAAATGCCGCTTTGTCAATCTTCATGGGTACATGCTCACCGTTGAACACGATGGTATGTTCGTTATAATATACATAAGGTGAATACTGCATGCCCCACTGACTGTTATTAATGGTAATGGGAATGATTCTGTGGTTCTGCCTTGCCGGATGATTCATGCGGCCGGCATACCCTTCATTTTCCCGGCAGAGCTGGCATTTGGGATAGGAACTCTGCTTTGCGTTTCTGGCAGCTGCAATCGCCTTGGGATCTTTCTCGGGTTTGGAAAGATTGATGGTAATATCAATTTCGCCATAAGGACTGTCCGTCTTCCATTTCATGTCTTTTGCAATGCGGTCACGACGGATATAATTGGTGTCCTGACTGAATTTGTAGAAATAATCGGTTGCTTCCTTCGGACTTTTCTCATACAGTGCATTGAAAGTATCGATTACCTGCTTCGGTCTGGGACAGAGGCAGTTCATGATTTTTGTATCAAATAAATCTCTGGCCGTAATGCCGTTATCCTCCATGATGCCGCAGCCGTAAGCATAATCCATCAGTCCGTCCAGGATCTCCGGAAGAGTCATGTTTACAGGTGTTTCCGGCTCACTGTATTCATCACACCGGAACAGTTCCAGCAGCATATTGGTTGTATAGATTTTTTCTTCAGCGGGCACCAGTCCGCAATCCAGCCCGTAGCGGACAAGTGCATCAATTAATTCATTCAGATTCTGCATTGTATTATCCCCTGTTTCTATTAATCATTGTATCCGTTGGGATTCTGTGACTGCCATCTCCATGAGTCGGCACACATTTCTTCAATACCGTAAACAGCTTCCCATCCCAGCTCTGCTTTTGCTTTGGAAGGATCTGCGTAGCAGCAGTCGATATCGCCAGGTCTTCTGGGAGCAATCTTGTAATTGATGGGATGGCCGCATGCTTTTTCAAACGCATGTACAACCTGCAGCACACTGTAACCATGTCCTGTACCCAGATTGTAGATCAGAACACCTTTCTTTTCCTCCAGCTTTTTGATTGCCTTTACATGACCAACTGCCAGATCTACCACATGGATATAATCACGGACACCTGTTCCGTCGGGTGTCTTGTAGTCATCACCGAATACGCTCAGGCACTCACGTTTGCCGATGGCAACCTGTGCAATATAAGGCAGCAGATTGTTGGGAATACCTTTGGGATCCTCGCCGATCTTTCCTGACTTGTGAGCTCCGATGGGGTTAAAGTAACGAAGCAGGATTACATTCCATTCGGGATCTGCCACATTGAAATCGGTCAGAATCTGTTCCAGCATGCCTTTGGTCTGACCATAGGGATTTGTGATCTTTCCTTTGGGGCATTCTTCCGTAATCGGAACAAATGCCGGGTCACCGTATACGGTTGCTGATGAACTGAACACGATATTCTTGCAGCCGTGCTTTCTCATCACATCACAGAGAACCAGTGTACCTGTAATATTGTTGTAATAGTATTCCAGAGGCTTTGCCACGGATTCCCCTACTGCCTTAAGCCCTGCAAAATGGATAACCGAATCAATGGATTCTTTTGTAAAGATCATCTCCATCGCTTCTCTGTCCAGAATGTCGGCCTCATAAAATGTCACATGTTTTCCTGTGATTTCTTCGACTCTTTCCAGAGATTTCTTACTGGAATTATAGAGGTTATCCACTACTACAACATCATAACCCTCATTTAAGAGTTCCACACATGTGTGACTGCCGATATAACCTGCACCGCCTGTTACTAAAATTGCCATGTTTTATCCTCCATTCCGCTTTACAGCGTTTTATTAGCTTTTTAATATTTACTTTCTGTAAATAATCTACTCCATTCAGGCCTGATTAGGAATACAGAAATGATTCAACCTTATGTAATTTTGTTGCATATTCCACTATAATAAGGTATGATGGAGATATGGAGGTGTTTTCGTGAATAAAACGTTTAAAAATTCCTATTACGTGCAGAATCTGAATCTGACCGCGCTTTCCGTATATAATGTGGGTTTTCAGAAATGCGACACCGGATTCTCGTGGGGACCCGGTATCCGCAATCACTATCTGATCCATTATATTGTCAATGGAAAAGGGATTCTGCAGAAAAATGACCATATCTTTCATCTGCAGGCAGGTGACTGTTTTCTGGTTTACCCGGATGAAGAATGTATGTATCAGGCCGACGAAAAGGAGCCCTGGGAATACAGCTGGGTGGGTTTTGCCGGCGTGGATGCCGAACCGATCATCAAAGCAGCAGGTTTTGTTCCGGAAGAGCCATTGCTTCGCCAGCTGCAGAATGGAGATGCTCTGGACCGGCAGATCCACCATATTTTTGATGCCCGGGGCAATACATTTGCCAGCTCTGTGGAAATGTCCGGGCGTCTTTACACGGCGCTTGCCTGTCTGCTGAAAAATGCCGGAGTACGTACAATGGATAATTCCTACAATGACTATGTAAAGGCAGCCATGGATTACATGCAGTCCCACTACTCCTATCCCATTACCATACAGGAAGTGGCCGATTACGTGGGAGTCAGCCGCAGCCACCTTTTCCGCGCTTTTCAGCAGTGTACTCATCAGTCTCCCAAAGAATATCTGACATCGCTGCGCATTGAGGAAGCCTGCCGCATGCTGGATGATACCACACTTTCCATCACAGTCATAGCCAATTCTCTGGGCTTTGACAACAGCCTGTATTTTTCCAAAGTATTCCGGAAAGCCATGGGTTGTTCACCCACCGAATATGCCCACAGACACGTGCAGCATTAGTTTACAGGCAGTACAGGAACAGGTTTCCGTTCCTTTTTCATAATAGTTTCAATACTATATTGTAATCTAAATTAATTTTCGATATAATGAAAATACTCATGAACAATATGAATAGAATTGCTTCAGCAATTCGCTGAACCATATTCAATTTTCCATAGAAAGGAATCAATATTATGACTATGAACACAGATTTTGGAACGACTGCGGATGGTAAAAAAGCAACATTATACACCATTCGCAATAATAAGGGAATGATTGCACAGATCAGTGATTTCGGCTGTGCGGTTGTGTCTGTTCTGGTTCCGACAAAAGACGGAAAAGTCATCGATGTAGTGCTGGGGTATGAAAATGTAAACGGTTATGAAGATAATCCCCTGTCTGCCGGCTGCTGCATTGGTCGTGTTGCAAACCGAACAGGCAATGCCGCTTTCGTGCTGAACGGTAAAACTCATCAGCTGGAAGCCAACGAAAATAAAAACAATCTTCATTCCAGCCTTATTTCCGGTTTCCACAAACGGATCTGGGAAACTGTTTCCGTTAAGGAAGATTCCATTTCCTTCCGTATGGATTCTCCCGATGGAGACGAAGGATTTCCGGGAGATTGTACAACAATTGTCACTTATACACTTACTGATGACAACGAACTGGTTATGCGCTACGACGGCAGCTGCAGCGATGCAACTCCCTGGAATGTGACCAATCATTCCTATTTCAATCTGGGCGGACATGACAGCGGAAGTACAGAAGATACCATTCTCTGGATCGATGCAGACTCCTATACACCCGTAGATGCAGAATCCATCCCCACAGGCGAGATTTCACCGGTTGCCGCAACTCCCATGGATTTCACCACTCCCACAGCTATTGGAGAACATCTCCATGACGAGTTTGAACAGTTAAAACTGACCGGCGGGTATGATCACAATTATTGTCTGAATCATGAAGCAGGCAAACTGTCCCTGTTCTGCAGAGCAGTATCTCCTAAAACCGGTCTGACCATGGAAGCATACACAGATCTTCCCGGCGTCCAGCTTTACACAGGCAACTGTATTAAAGAAGCCCGGGGCAAAAACGGGGTTATTTACAGAAATTACGACGGATTCTGCCTGGAGACCCAGTATTATCCCGACAATCTGAACAAACCTCAGTTCCCGTCTTCTATTATGGAGCCCGGTACGCCTCACACAACTGTGACGGTTTATAAATTTTTGGCGAAATAAAGATATTTGAAATTACCTGAAAAAGGGGCACGACACTGACTTTGATGCACAGTGCCGTGCCCCTTTTATCCCGTATACCGGAAAATCAGAAAGGCAGATGAATGGATCCGTATTTACGGATATTCATTACATATACATTTTCTTCTCCCATCTTGCTGCTCATATATTCCTTGAACTCTGCAGAATTTTCCTTGGGAATAACGGCCATGATAACACCGGCAAATCCGCCTCCATGCACACGGCACACACCCTTTCCCAGTTTTTTCAGATACATCTCTGTCAGCGCCAGAGCGATGCTGATGGACTGTTCATTATAATTGGAAATCGTATAGCAGTTCTGAAGCCATTTCCATGATGAATTGCCGGATTCTGTAATTACCTGAAGGAATGAAGCATAATTATCTTCTTTTAATGCTTTTACTGCAGTATCCACACGATCATTCTCAGTAAAGAAATGGAATGCACGCATAACCGCACGGTCTCCTGCATAAGCCCGTACTTCACCAAGGTTTGCCAGCAGATCTTCCAGAGAGCAATCTGCCAGAACCTTTTTGCCAAAGAATTCAGCAACCTTTTTCATTTCATTGGGAATAGAAGAATAGTCGGCACTCAGATCCGCATGTCCTTTTCCGGTATTGATGATAAACAGATCATAGCCGATTCTGTTGAAACTGAAATCAATATTCTCCACATCCATATCCGGTGTATTGAAATCGATGGAAATCACACCGCCGGATGCACATGCCATCTGATCCAGAAGACCGGAAGCTTTGTCCCAGTAAGCATTCTCTGCAAACTGTCCGATTCTTGCGTAATCCTTAACAGTCAGTTCGTCACCGTTGAACAGATAATCTACGATACAGCAGATCAGCATCTCAAAAGATGCGGAAGAGCTGACACCCGCAGCACTGATTACATTACTTGTAACAAAAGCATTGAATCCTCCGATTTTATGGCCTGCACGTTTGAATCCTTTCAGAATGCCCTTTAACAGTGCAACTGTACCTGTTTTCTGTCTGGTGGGCTCCAGATCAGACAGATCGATGGTAATATTCTGATTATATGTTTCACTGTAAATATGTACTGTATTGTTATTGCTCAGCCCGGCAGCTGCTACACAGTCCAGATTGATGCTGCCGGCAAGAATTTTACCCAGATTATGATCTGTATGATTACCGCAGATTTCCGTACGTCCGGGAGAAGTAAAGAATTCGAATTCGCTTTCTCCTCCAAATAAGTCAGCATATCCTTCTGCCACATGGCTGTAACGTTCCACATTGGCTGCTGCACCATCGGTTCCATACATCTCCTTAAATAATTCCGCTGCCTTTTCACCTTTTACTGCTGCCAGTGCCTGTTCCAGTTTCATAATAAGACTCCTTTCCGGTTTATTCGCCGTTACAAATTTCTCATATTGAAATATCATTTTGAAATGCAAGAGTTTATTGCAGATTTCACTTGCGTTCCTTTATGCTTGTATTATAATAGATTTGTACCCGCTTCTGCAATTATTATATTTGCACATATTTGCATTATATTGAGGTTTTACTTTTATTTATCCTGGTTAACTCCTCTCTGTCTGAAGGAAAGCTGCATTACAGGATACTTCATATAAAACCCGGAGGCGGAAACATAAACCTGAGTAAAATCCCGGAGGATCCACATATGCAGATTAATACAGACACTGATCATAAGGAAATGAAGTCTCATGGCAATTACCGTTACCCCGTCTGTACCAGCTATGAACGGATCGGAGCATATGAATCCGGTTGTTTTCAGTGGCACTGGCACACAGAGATCGAACTGACCCTTTTTCTGAGCGGTGAAATGATCTATCAGGTCAATCAGGATATTTATCATGTAAAAGCCGGTCAGGCTCTTTTTGGGAACTGTAATACACTTCATACAGGAAAAATGCTGTATGAAGGACAGAATTCACCGGATTGCGAATATCTATCCATCACTTTTCATCCCCGGATTCTTTATGGAAATGATACAAGCATTCTGAAATCCCGCTATACGGATTGTATCTGCAACGGCAATACGCTTCCATCCCTGCATCTGGACGGTTCTCTGGAATGGCATCAGCAGGCCATCGGACATCTTCTGGAAATTCACCGTATTGTGCAGGAAAAGCTGCCCGCTTCCGAATTGAGAACACAGATTGAACTGTCACAGTTCTGGCTTCTTCTGTACACCTGGTTTCAGGAAAGTACGGAAAATCTGCAGCCTTACAGTCTGAAAAACCAGGAACGTCTGCAGCATATACTGGAATTTATCCAGAAACACTATGCAGAAAAAATCACCCTGGAGGATATCGCTGCATCTGTTAATATCTGCCGCAGCGAATGCTGCCGCTTCTTTAAATCACAGATTGGAGAAACCCTGTTTCATTATCTGCTGCATTACCGGGTCCAGCAAAGTCTTCCGCTTCTTGCCGAAACCGGGCTTTCCATTACGGAAATCTCCGAGCAGACCGGTTTTTCCTCTCCTGCTTATTTTTCCAGAACTTTTCATAAATACATGGGCATATCACCCGCTTCATACAGAAAAAAAGCAAACGGGGCTGTCGGATAATGCCGTTTTCAGCCCCTCAAGTTTAAACAAAATAAACACCTCAGCAGGAATGCGGTCCTTATCGGACATTGTAAAATTCCTGCTGAGGTGTTTTTGCGTTTGTTCCTTTTTTGCACCTGATTTTGG
>JAXDZY010000047.1:0-2032 GCA_034086685.1 Lachnospiraceae bacterium | reverse complement strand
CACGGTAAACGCACGTTTTTAGGGATGTTCAAAGAAAGCTAAGTATGATAGATTGTATACAGGAAAACGGTGACATATCCAAAATAATCCTGTACAATGGAATCCAGAAAAATAATCTGGAGGAACCAATGGAAACAAATCATACAGAAGAAATATTACTCGGTGCATTCAGTGAAGTACCGGATCCAAGAGCATCTTATAATCAAAAACACCGTTTTATCGACATACTGACCATTACAATTCTTGCCACGATCTGTGGCGCAGACACATGGGATGAGATCGAAGACTGGGGAAATACAAACCTGGAATGGCTGAAAAGCTTTCTGGTGCTGGAAAACGGAATCCCGTCGCACGATACGTTTAACCGTGTGTTTCAGATGATTGATCCAAAGAAACTGCATGAAGCATTTCAGATATGGGTGAATGGGATCATCACAAAACTGGAAGGCGTGGTTGCCATAGACGGAAAAACCATACGCCGGAGCAAAGAAGAAATCAGCCAGACGAAACCGGCGCATATCGTAAGTGCATGGGCAAATTCACTGTCCATGGTACCTGGCCAGGTGAAGGTGGATGAGAAAAGCAATGAAATTACAGCAATCCCGGAGCTGTTAAAAACCCTGAGCATCAAAGGCTGCATAGTGACAATCGATGCAATGGGAACACAGAAAGCGATTGCCAGTCAGATCGTGGAAAGCGGTGCGGAATATATCCTGTCACTTGATCATAATTGACATTGAAATCAACAGCCAGCTTCATTGCAGCATCCATTCTGGAAAGAGAAAAGTACATTGTAGATATACTACAAGAGCAGCAGCAAGTTAGGAGTAATTAGACTATGGTATTCATGTGAAGCAGTAGTCGACATGCCTTTGCTGAATAATGATGCCCACGATATTTTTTATGTATTCCATAACCGATGTTTCCTCCAATATAAACCTTATTGTTGTATCCAATTCGAAGGTCACAATATCCGATTTCTGTTCCGTCCGGAAAACAGATGTCGAAATAGTATGCAGGAAGCCATTCCTTTACAGGATCCGCATTGCAGGTTCTCTTAAGTCGGAGCATAATCTCACCATCACTAAGATCGCTGGTATCTAATAATTCGTTTTTGATAATAGCAGTATTATTTTTCATCATAATATTTTCTCTATCCATGCAGTTCCTCCTCTTCAAGTGACTGATTTTATGTTAGGGATATTCTATCATAAAATCAGTCACCTACATAGAGCAAGCCACTCAACTTCTGGTGACAGAAGAAGGGTACAGATTACGGATTTTCTTGTCAGAATCCGCTGCCAGAACCTTCATACCAACAGCCTCCAGGCTGGCTTTCGGATTAACTACGGCAAATATTTCTCTATCCAGATCAGCAAATATCTCATCGTAGAGCAACTTTGCTGCCAATTTAGGGGAATTGAGCGGCACATCACTGATCAGAGTGAGAATAACCTGATCATCCATGTTTTGCAGCAATGTGATCAGGTCTGATGTTGATATTGTTGGAATGTTTTCTTTATTCATCTTCATCTCTCCATAAAGAAACCTTGCTAAGACATAGCCTGGCAAGGTTTTTTCTATGTGCACCTGGCGGCGCACGTTTCTAACGGGTGCAGGTCCCGAATCCGCCCGGCAGTGGGAAGGATATAGCCGAAGGCAAGGGTGTCCTCGTGAGGAGAATCTGAAGGAAGCCGGATATGGGAACAGACTAACCACGGGCAAATCTCCGGTCTGACGAAAAGAAATCATCATATAAGGTCTTTCGTGAGGGTAAGACTGCATAGCAGGCCGAAGCTCCAGTGGAGGTTTCTTTGACTTAGCTGCAGCTAATGAAATATTCTATTGTTTCAGCTAATCAAAATCACTTCAAATTGATTTCCGTCCTGCTTTTTTTTCATCTCATTGAAAACAAAAAAGCGGTTCATGACATAGCATTTTCTGCTAATCATTACCGCTTTGTTTGCAACCGTCCCCTGCGGGAATCGAACCCACAGCTAGCGCTTAGGAGGCGCTTGTTTTATCCGTTAAA
>JAXDZY010000122.1:0-5721 GCA_034086685.1 Lachnospiraceae bacterium | reverse complement strand
GAAAGACTGATAAGCAGTGGTTTTTATGATTTAGCCACAGCCTATCAGTCTGTGCACGTCAACTATTGAAACCGCCGTGTACCGAACGGTACGCACGGTGGTGTGAGAGGACGGGGGCTAATCACCCCCTCCTACTCGATTTAAAATAGAGGAAGTTAACATAGACGCCTTCTTTTGAAGCACTTACAAGTTATCATGTAAAAACAAGAATATTATATTAAGAATGCAGGAAAGCAGAAATCCGAATATTCTGATCACAGGTCAGTTAGGCATGGAAAAAAGTACATTGATGCGTTATCTTTGCCGGAAATTTTATAAAGAAAGGAGCCGGGACCGCTGGCCAGCGCAGGTATATACCGGTTTCTTTGTGAATTTTATGGATGAAGTTTTGAAATATGCAGTAGAATGTGCTATGATAGATGTGTCATACGTGCAGGAATTGTTTGATATGACGAAACAAAAAGAGATTAATGGAACAATTTTGCTGGATAATGATCTGTATGTGATTCAGTCGGTAGAGCGGAGACGGGATTTTGCGGGACAGATACCGCCTGAAAAAATAAACAGGCAACCAAAACGTATGTTCTGATTACCTGTTTGATTACCTTTAAAATATGAAAGCTCAGAAACCCTTGTAAAATAAGGGTTTTTGAAAGCAGATAACGGGAGTCGAACCCGCCTTTCCAGCTTGGGAAGCTGGTGTTCTACCGATGAACCATATCTGCATGTATATTAGTATATCACTTTTGCCGGAAAAGGCAAGAGGAATAAAAACAAATTTTTGAATCCAGTATGCGGGTAAGAGGATTTTATTTTATATAAAAATACAGGAACAGGTGGTGAGTGAGATGTCTCTGTACGCAATCGGGGATCTGCATCTGTCGTTTACAGTGGATAAACCCATGGACGTGTTTGGCAGAGAGTGGAAAAATCATGTAAAAAAGATTGAAAAATACTGGAGGAAACAGATCAGTACTGAAGATACGGTGGTGATAACCGGGGATCATTCCTGGGGACGGAATCTGCGGGAAGTGGAAGCAGATATGGAATTTATCATATCTCTTCCGGGCAGGAAGATTCTGCTCAGAGGGAATCACGATATGTTCTGGGATGCAAAAAAAACCGGGAAGTTAAATGAATTGTACAGAGGCAGGCTGTTATTTCTTCAGAATAATTATTATTCCTATGAAGAATATGCGCTGGTAGGTACAAAGGGATATTGTTATGAAGGGAAAGATTCGCCGGAGCATTTTGAAAAAATCGTGGATCGGGAGCTTGCAAGGCTCCGTCTCTCCTTTTCTGCTGCAAAAGCCGATGGGTATGACCGGTTCATTATGTTTTTACATTATCCGCCCACCAGCATCGGAGAGATGAAAAGCGGATTTACGGAGATGGCAGAAGAGTTCGGTGCGGAAAAAGTGATTTATTCACATTGTCATGGACGGGAACGGTATTTTGACAGTTTTATGGGCGATGTAAATGGTGTGGAATACAGTCTGGTCTCTTCTGACTATCTGAAATTCAAACCGATGCTCATTCTGGAATGACCGGTTTCTGAAAAGGCATCAGGATGAAAATGATAAAAATACAGAAACAAAGGAAAGTGAGAAAATGTCGGATATAATTGAATACAAATGTCCCAACTGCGGCGGTGCACTGGAATTCGACAGTGATCTGCAGAAGATGAAATGTCCGTACTGTGAATCGGTTTTTGAGATGGAACAGTTTCAGAATCAGGACGAGAGCATTAAGTCTGAGCATGAATCTGAACCGGCCATGGAAGGAATGAAAATTTATTCCTGCAGATCCTGCGGTGCCGAGATTATTGCAGAAGAGACGCTGGGAGCTTCAACCTGTCCTTACTGCGGTAATCAGATTGTAATGACAGGTAATTTTTCCGGAGATCTGAAACCGGATTATGTTATTCCTTTTAAATTGAAGAAAGAGGAGGCACTGAGACGTCTGGAAGAATATCTGAAAGATAAAAAACTGCTTCCGAAGATTTTCAGGGACAGGCATCATATTGAAGAAATCAGGGGAATCTATGTACCGTATTGGCTGTTTGATGTGGAGGCTGAAGGTCGTGCGCAGTATGATGCCAGTAAATTGACCGGTGTATGGAAAAAGGGTAATTACCGTTACGAAGAGTACAGCTTTTACGACGTAGTCCGGCAGGGAAGTATGGAATTTCAGAATATTCCATCGGATGCTTCCAGAAAGATGCCCGATGATCTGATGGAGTCACTGGAACCATTTGATATGAGCGCTGCGGTGAATTTCCAGACAGCTTATCTGGCCGGATATCTGGCGGATCGCTACGATGTGGACCGGGAAGAGGGGCTGAAACGGATCCGGCAGAGGGCAGAGGCCAGTGTGCAGATGACTCTGCAGAATTCCGTAAGTGGTTATGATACCCTGCGAAGCCGGTCGGAAAATATCCATATAAGACAGAAGAAGTCCAGCTATGCGTTATTTCCTGTGTGGCTTTTGAATACTTCATGGAACGGGGACATTTATACTTTTGCCATGAATGGACAGACAGGACGTTTTATCGGAAATCTGCCGGTTGACTGGAAGCTGTTCTGGATAAAGGTATTTCAGAGGACAGTTCTGTATGGTGCGGTGATCGGACTGGCTTTATTTGTCATGTTATTTAGGTGAGAAAATATATTGGAGATCATGATTTATGAAATATATGAGAAAAATAATCTGTGCAGTATTGATTTCACTTGTATGTATCTGCATGATTTTTCCGGTTTCTGTATTCGGGCAGGCCGGCGGAACGGATACTGTTCAGGGCAGCAGACCTGCCAGGCTGGTGGATGATGCCGGTTTGCTTGATCAGGAAGAACAAATGACACTGAAGGGAAAGCTGGATGAAATCAGTGAACGGCAAAAGTGTGATGTGGTGGTTGTGACAGTGGATTCTCTGGGTGGAAAAAGTGCAGAGGCTTTTGCAGATGATTATTATGATTATAATGGTTACGGAATGGGCGATGGAAATGACGGAATTATTTTTCTGATTTCTATGTCGGAACGGAAGTGGGCCATTTCCACCTGCGGATTCGGAATCAGGGCATTTACAGATGCAGGGCAGGAGTATATCGTGAAACAGTTCCGTTCTGATTTAAGTGACGGGGATTATTATGATGCTTTTATGACTTACGCAGAAGAAGCAGATAAGTTTCTGACGCAGGCGAGAAATGGTACGCCTTATGATAAGGGACATCTTCCGGTTACCGCTTTCAACATTATTTTCTGTGTGGCTGCAGGTCTGTTCGGAGGATTTTTGCTGGCACTTCTGCGGGTTTTCCTGATGAAAAGACAGATGAACACTGTTTACAGTCAGTGTGCGGCGGGGAATTATCTGCGTGAAGATACAGTTCATTTTCAGGAGCGCAGTGATCGTCTGGTGAGAAAAACGGTGAATAAAATATATATTGAGCCGCCAAAAAGTTCCGGAGGTGGCTTGGGAGGAAGCTCAGTACATACAGGTTCTTCAGGCACAAGCCACGGAGGAAGCAGCGGATCATTTTAACATGCAGTGCAGAAGTTACCTGCATATAACAGAAAGATATAGAAAAGGAGTGGCAGATAAAAATGGGATTAATTAAGGCATTAACAGGGGCTGCAGGCAGCGTAATGGCAGATCAGTGGAAAGAATATTTTTACTGTGAATCCATGCCTGCAGATGTAATTGTAACAAAGGGACAGAAAAAGGTTTCCAGACGTTCATCCAACAGACACGGAAGCGATAATATAATCAGCAGCGGATCGGTGATAGCTGTCAATGAAGGGCAGTGCATGCTGATTGTGGAACAGGGAAAAGTGGTGGATCTCTGTTCGGAACCGGGAGAATATGTTTATGATATGTCGACGGAACCTTCACTGTTCAG
This sequence comes from Lachnospiraceae bacterium, assembly GCA_034086685.1. Lineage (GTDB taxonomy): Bacteria > Bacillota > Clostridia > Lachnospirales > Lachnospiraceae > TWA4. The sequence continues at coordinate 1,825 of JAXDZY010000122.1, read as the reverse complement.
TTTCGGTTTGAGCGACAGCATTCAGGAGGTCTTTACTGCCATAGGAAAGCGTTTTACATTCGGAGGAGAGACACCTAATGATCAGAGAGTTTACTATATTAATACGAAAGAGCTTGTGGGCAATAAATACGGAACTCCCAGTCCTGTTCCGTTTCGTGTGGTAGATAATAATATCGGTCTGGATGTGGATATTTCAATCCGGTGTTTCGGTGAATACAGCTACCGGATTACAAATCCGATTCTTTTTTATACGAATGTCTGCGGTAACGTCACTGTGGAATATACAAGACAGGAAATTGACGGGCAGCTGAAAAGTGAATTGATGACTGCTTTGCAGCCTGCATTTGCCCGTATTTCAGATATGGGAATCCGATACAGTTCCCTTCCCGGACACACCATGGAGATTGCAGATGCATTAAACCATGTTCTGTCTGCAAAATGGAAAGACACACGGGGAATTGAAATTGTATCGGTGGGAGTTTCCAGTGTGAAAGCTTCGGAAGAAGATGAGGCAATGATTAAAGAACTGCAGAAAAATGCAACTTTCCGCAATCCCAACATGGCGGCAGCTCACCTGGTAGGAGCACAGGCGGCAGCCATGCAGGCGGCAGCTGCCAATGAAAATGCCGGGGCAGCCATGGCTTTTATGAATATGGGGATGGCAGGCAATGCCGGAGGGGCCAATGCACAGAATCTGTTTGCCATGGGGCAGCAGCAGGCAGCGGCTCAGCAGCAGGCAGCAGCTCAGCAGGCAGCGGCCCAGCAGATGGCGGTCCGGCAGCAGACAGCAGGAGCATGGACATGCAGCTGCGGAGCATCAGGAAATACAGGGAAGTTCTGCACGGAATGCGGGTCTCCGAGACCTGTACCGGGCTGGACATGCAGCTGCGGAGCATTTAATAAAGGGAAGTTCTGTTCCGAATGTGGTAGGCCAAGACCATAATACTATTAAGGGCAAAATCAGAAAATTTAATAATTACAGATAATTTTTTAGACAAATTCACATCGAAACGGGCTGTAATATGAAAAATACTGGTACTGCAGGATGTGAATTTGTCTTTTTTTAAATTCAGAAGCAACGGAGCAGTACAAAATTGTTGATATTTTTTATCTGGTCGAGTATAATTTAGCTGGAAAAAATATGAAGTCAGACAATGCGGTAATAAAGGACACCGTATGATGAAAAAATAAAGGCAACGGTTTTTATATTTCAGGAAAGGAGGGTGCAGAGGATGGAAATTAAAATAAGCAGAATTCTGCTCAGAATAATTGCAGCTGCTATGGTGCTGGTTCTTATGCTGGTTCTGACAGGGAGATCCTGTGGATTTTTGTCTGATGCATCCGACGGAGCTGAAAATACCGGAGCACGGCTGGAAGTTATTCGTTTAAACCGGCGCAACATGGAAGTACCGATGTATTATCTGCCCGATGACGGGACGGGTAATGATGGTACTGTATCATGTCAGGATTCAGAAAAAAAGAAGATCAGAATCCAGTTCAGCCATCTGCTTTTTCTGAATGGTATATTTTATAATATTCTGTATCCGATGATGCTTTTTTTTATTCTGATACGGTTATTCGGAAGAAATCTGCGTGTATTATGGCAGGTTATAAGTTATATCCATGTGCGGGACGACGGGGAGTATTATCTCTTACCTCTGTTAATTCATAGAACAGTATTCTGATTTACTCAACTTTCCCACCGGCAAAGCCGGTATAAATGCTTGATTACTCAAACAAAAATCAGTATTAAATTGATGTCTTGACATGAAAAAGGCACCAACCTTTGGTATAATTGAATCGCCAAAAACAAAACAACCGAAAG
>JAXDZY010000021.1:0-9985 GCA_034086685.1 Lachnospiraceae bacterium | reverse complement strand
TGATGCCCCTGCTGTAATACCTACGGTGCACACAGTTTGAAAATTCTGAGCTGATAAGTCTTTAAGCGTCTGTATATAACAAGTGTTGCCACATTCTTTTTTACAGATTTCGTAAAGCTTCTGCGTATTGGAGCTGTTCTTTCCTCCAATCACAATCATAGCATCTACGGATGAAGCAATTTCACGTGCTTCCGCCTGACGTTCCTGAGTTGCATTGCAGATAGTATTCACAATATATAGATTATAACAAATTTTCTCTAAAACCGCAACCAGATATTTAAATTTTACCAAATTAAAAGTTGTTTGCGACACAACTGTTATTTTTCGATCTCCGGGCAGGGACAATGCTTCAGCTTCTTCTTCTGTGGAAATTACACTGAAATCTCCATGGCACCATCCGCAGATTCCCTGAACTTCCGGATGCTCCTTATTTCCTATGATAAGAATATAATTTCCCTCATCTGAAGCTTCCCTTACAATCCGGTGAATTTTTTTAACAAAAGGGCAGGTAGCATCCACAAGATGAAGATTCTGTTCTTTTGCAAGATTATAGATTCGTTCGCCAACACCGTGTGACCGGATAATCAACGTTCCCTGCCGCAACTGTTTTAATTCTTCTTCAGAATGAATTGTAATAACACCTTTTTCTTCCAGATCCGCAATTACTTCTTCGTTATGGATAATTGGACCGTAAGTATAGATTGGTATCTGTTCAGGTTTTCTGACCTGATCATAGACTGTATCTACCGCGCGTTTTACTCCGAAACAGAATCCTGCTGTTTTTGCCAGTTTTACCTCCAATTTTTTTCTCCTTTTCCACTTTTATCAGATATCGGTACAGAATTATTCAACATCGAATTTACCCCGGCATGAATCAGACTGTTTTGTTATCCGTATTTACAAGATTCAGAATCGCATCCACTGCCTGTTCTATATTCATATCAGAAGTATCCACCAGTATTGCATCCGGAGCCTGACATAAAGGAGAGACAGCACGATGCATATCATTGTAATCTCTCTGTGCTACCTCTTTTTTTACATCATCAAGAACTGCATTCAATCCTTTCTCCTGATATTCTTTAAACCGTCTTTCTGCACGCACATCCACACTGGCAGTCAGATATACCTTAACATCCGCGTCGGGAAGTACTACGGTTCCGATATCACGGCCATCCATTACCACATTACTGGTCTGAGCCAGTTTTTTCTGTAATTCCACCAGCTTTTCCCGCACCAAAGGTACTGCTGCACAGGCAGAAGCCATGTTGCCTGCTTCTTTTGTCCGGATCACCTGACTGACATTCTCCCCATTCAGCCAGATCTGCTGCACTCCCTGTTCATAAGTCAGCTGAATCTCCACACTCCTGCATGCTGCTTTTACAGCAGATTCGTCTGAAAGATCAATCTGATTTCTGCTGAAATACACACCCATGGCGCGATACATGGCACCTGTGTCAATATAGATAAAACTCAGTTTCTCTGCCACTTTTCTGGCAATTGTACTTTTTCCGGCTCCTGCCGGTCCATCGATTGCAATATTAAAGCTCATGTTCATATCTCCCTGCTTCAAAATTTAAATACTTTTCCTGTTTTCAATTGTATTTCCTGCAGCCCATCCTGTTGACCATGCAATCTGAAGATTATATCCTCCGGTAAAGGCGTCCACATCCAGCACTTCGCCGGCAAATCGAAGTCCCTTTACCAGCTTTGATTCCATGGTCGACGGATTAATCTCTTTTACTTTGATTCCGCCCTGAGTTACAATTGCCTCATTATATCCCCGCAGTCCATTTAATGTAATCCGAAGATCTTTTGTATTCTGAATCAGTCTGTTTCTATCCTCCCTGGTTACATCATGAATGACTTTATCAGCAGGAATTTCGCTGATTTTAAGAATTACAGGTATCAGGCTGGAAGGATACATGCACCCCAGAACATTACTGATCTGCTTATTTCTCGCTTCTTTAAATTCTCTGAGCATCCGTGCATCCAGCTGTTCTTTATCAAGAGCAGGTTTCAAATCAATGTGCAATGTAAGATTTCCTTTTTTCAGCTGACGGGCACACACACTGCTTCCACTCAGAACAGCAGGCCCGCTGACTCCGAAATGTGTAAACAGCATCTCCCCGAAATCAGAATACAGCTTTTTCTTTCCCAATGTAATAGTAACACTTACATTACGCAGAGACAGCCCCTGAAGTTCCCTGACCCATTCTTCCTCAGCAGTAAACGGTACCAGAGCAGGACTGAGGGCTGTAATCTGATGCCCTGCATCTTCTGCAAAACGATATCCGTCTCCCGTTGAACCGGTTGATGGATATGAAATTCCACCTGTAGTCACAATAACAACATCAGCTTTCCGCCTTCTTCTATCTTCCGTAACAACTCCTGTGCATATTTTCTGCCTGATCTCACCATGGTGCCCGGAATCTGAATGCTCACAATCTCCCGAATTACTGACACTCTCCCCATAATTCTCTGTAATTATCAGAGATTCAACTTTTTTATTAAGGTAAATACGGACGCCCTCCTGATAAAGCATATCAGACAGCGTTCTGATTACATCGGAAGATTTATCAGATGCGGGAAAAACACGCATTCCCCGTTCAACCTTCGTCTCAAGTCCCTGCTGATTCAATAACTGAATCATATCCTGATTTGTAAAACCATACAGAGCACTGTATAAAAATCTGGGATTGGATACTACATGTGACATGATTGTCTCCAGATCAGCCGCATTTGTTATATTACATCTTCCTTTTCCTGTAATATACAGTTTTTTGCCCAGTTTTTCATTTTTTTCAAACAGAGTAACCTGATGACCATTTTTTGCTGCCGCATAGGCCGCAATCATTCCAGCAGCTCCTCCGCCCACAACAATCACTTCAGACATCCGATTCCTCCATCTATCCTCATCATGTATTTCTGAAATTCCTCCTGTTCATATTTGCAATACTGCAGAACCGACGACATAAGCCATTGATCCAGTTCACTCTCCGGCTTCTTCCGATACAGGTACATACCCACGGCAGGTTTTTCCTTTTTCTCAAAAGATACAGACTTTTTCAGTTTCCGCATACAATCCTGAATCAAACATTCTTCTTTCTTCTCATAAATCATCCTGATAAAAGTCTGAAGATCATGAAGCAGTGCTGCCAGACCGGGATAAGAAAAAAAGCAATCACGATAATCACCTACATAGCTTAAAACAATATCCGCGCAGGCATACCTGTGATTTCGAATTTCATGAAAAGCTGCCGCCACACCTGCTGCTGCCACTGCATTGAGGCGAACAGAATCCGCAGGAAAGAATAACAATGTCTGTTTCTGATCAGACATGTCCCGAACCGTCTTAATATATAATTCCGTCAGCCAGTTTTCATATTCCTCCATCTGTTCCTGACCGGCCGCATCTCCTGCCAGCACAGCACAGCACAAAGCCAGATCTGTATTTCGATAAACATTTTCCGCCTCAAAACTTTCTACCTGCAATTCATGGTCGGCTTCTGAAAATATTTTATCCCGAATCTGCACCATAACCTCATGTGTATCCAGAAGATAATACAGCAGGCGGCTGAAATCACCGGACTTTTCCAGTTTCTCCCGGCAGAGGCGCATCTCTATCAGCTTCTCTTCACAGGACAACTCTCTCCTTTTATCCTTCAGAAAATCCGGTTCTGCCGGTTCATATACTCTGCTGACCGTTTTCAGGCCGGTACTGCTGCATTCTGAACCGTATTTCAAAGCTTTTTCATATCCGAATCCAAAATTACCCTCAGGAACATCATCATAAAACAGCAAAGCTCTTTTCCCTGAGCTCAGATCACTCAGAAGCTCATCTGCACGAAAAACCGAAACAGGCTTTCGCTGACCTGTCTGCAGCTTAATGGGCTCATATACCTTAAACTCATACCGGCTGATATCTGCCAGATAGGAAATATACGGATACTGTCTGCCATGAAAAATCAAGGTTTCTCCACGTGCCTTATCCAGTCTCTGCAAACGCGAAGGGGTAATCAGAGGACGCAGCTGATCACGGTTATCCAGAAGATTTCCACATCGTTTACTGATTTCTTCAAGACAATCATACTCTTTCGAATTCAGATAAACCCAGTTCTCACAATTTCCACTGATTGTTTCCGCATCATGACCGTACTTGCTGAACAACTGATTCATACTCTGTACGACCAGATGAAAACGGATATTGCGGCTTCTTGCAGCAGAAATCATATTGGACATATCCGGAATTGTGGGGAGATTGGCGAATTCATCCAGCACAAAATTAACTCTGATCGGCAATCTCATATTCTCCTCTTTATGAGCTTCACTGATCAGCATCTCATAACACTGTTTCGTAAAAACAGAAACAAGGAAATGAAATGTCCTCTTTTCATCCGGAACGATCAGATACACTGCAGTTTTCTTCTTCCCGAAACTGCGCATGTCAAAACTGCTGTCCGCCATCATTCGGAGAAGTCCCTCCTGTGTATTAAACACACGCAGAATACTGTGCACAACGCCCATGATCGAGCTCTGAGTTTTCTCGGCATCCACGCAAACACCTGCATAATTCATGGCTGCAATCGAATCAGGATTCATATATTCCAGTAACCGGTATAAAGCATTTTGTTTCCGGGGCTTTCCGTAATCCAGGCATAATCTGCTCAGACTGTGCAGATTGACTTCTTCTCTCCGCGCAGTTTCAAACAGAAGAAGAATATTGGCAAGAATCAGTGACTGGGCCATCTGCGACCAGAATTGTTCCTGCGTATTATCAGCCTCGGCCAGTGTCACAACGAAATCATTCAGTAATGACATTGCATGATCACGGTTCCCTTTCCGGTACAATTCATATGGAATCAGCAGAGGATTCCACATATCTCCACAGCTTACTTCTCTGAAATTCAGAACAACCACCTGATACCCCTGCTCTTTTGCCGTACCTGATGTCATCTGAAACAATTCTCCTTTCGGATCTGTAACAATAAATGATTCTCCTGCATTGGCCATAATTCCAATCATAGGCATGCATAATAAACGACTTTTCCCCGAACCCGTAGAACCCAGAATCATACTGTGATGATCCATCCCATCCACGTAAACTGTTCTGCCATCACTTTTTAATATAAGCCCCGCCGTTTCAAATGGCGGGGCCGTAATATTGATTTTTGTAGAGGAAAGCGGTGACATAATTTCTTCGTCAGTCGCCCACCGGGTATCCTGCGGATACTCCAGATATTTTTCAATTTTCGGCATAATCCTCCTGTTCCCATGAATCAGAATCCCGGACGGAATCCTGCTGAACGCAGTTTCTCCTTTCTGTCATAACGATTCCGGTATCGGGAAATAAATTTCCCATCTTCCAGAAAATCCAGCACGACATCCAGACCAATAATATGAGAACTGACATCTTCCATGCAATAATATTTATATACAATTTCCTGCACCATAAATTCCAGAGTCTTGTATCCGTCAAAACCCTCCATATCACGCAGGAGCTTCAGAGTATCAAGAAGAAGCTTTCCCGCATCTTCTGACAGGCGGCAGTGATACCGATCCATCTTTGATTCAATAAAAGCGAACATCTCTTCTGCCTGCGGCATCTCGATCATGACCGTATGTACACGCAGATACAGAGAAAGCATCTTCTCCAGCTTGTCCATATACTGCTCATCCGGCCATGCAATCAAAATCAGCAGAAGGCTGCGATTGTGTTCTGATAAAAACTCCAGAAATTCCACGAAATGCAGATTATCCAGATGATGAAGCCAGTTATCCAGGTTTATTGCCAGTATTCCCTTAAATTCATTGTGATATCCGGAACTCGCCGAAAGATATTTAATCAGGTTATCCAGTTCATCAAAAGGCTCATTTTCATCACAATATTCAAGTGTATACTCAACTACCCGTTCCATACCGTTGAAAGGCATAATCTGCCCGGCATCCAGATAAGCTGCCAGGAGCTGAAGCATCTCGGATTTACCGGTACCCGATCTGGAAAACCACAGATATTCAGGAAGCAGAACAGGTTCATCTGCAGGAAAGCTGCCCACATTTTTCCGGAGCAGTTCCCACTTTTTTACAATCTCCTTGACCTGATCCATCCCCCAGCAATTCATGATCTGCTGATAATACTTTTCAATAATCAGCTCCCGGTTTTCATCCTCTCTCATCAGATTATACATATGCAAACCTCTTACGTATCTAATCTCTCAGAAACTCAAGCACCTTTGGTGCTGCAATCAGAAACCAGCTGGCATAATGATCGGGATTTTTCTCCATATCATCTTCCAGCCAGTCAAAATCCACCCATTTAACCTCTTCAATTTCTGTCTGATCGAAATGAACATCTCCATCATAAGTGCCCAGAAATACATGGTCCAGTTCATATTCGTGCATATCCTCGGAAAACTTCATATAATATATAAAATGACACAGTTCTCTGCACGGTGCCGTCACTCCAAGCTCTTCCTGCAATCTGCGCTCAATAGCATCCTCCAGAGACTCATCTCTTCTGGGATGAGAGCAGCAGGCATTGGCCCACAGCCCCCCCGAATGATACTTATCCGCATGCCTTTTCTGAATGAGCATCTGATCATCATCCACAAGAAATACAGAAAATGCCCTGTGCAATAACCCCTTTCTGTGAATTTCCTCTTTGGTACCATAGCCAACTTCCTTGTCATATATATCGACCTGGATCAACTGGTCTTCCATCTTATCTGATATCCTCCTAAATAATTCAAAAAAATCATATCTGCCGGTCATTCTTAACCGGACAGTTATTAAATCTCACATAAAACAGGGACTCTGAAGCCTCCTGCAGAATCCCTGATGTCTATGCTTTACGCCTCTAGTTTAAGGGTAAATGGCAAATAATGCAACCCTTATTTCTATCTAAAGCCATATAAAAAGCTCACCCCGGTGCATAACACCGGGGCAAACCTCTTTTTTTCGCTAATTGATAATGTGTAGTGGAAGCTTCTCATCTGTTTAGAATCACAAAATAAACAGTAAAAAGTTTCGTGCCGCCTGTTCAGCTAACACAGGTCGCTTCTCCCGGCCCGTCAATTGTCATGGACTTCACCTCTTTCCTTATAAACCTGCCGATACAGCCAAAGCAAAAACTTCTGACTGACCTTCTTCCGGCAGGCATCATTCGTGAAGACTGCATCACAGTTCCTCATCTCCACAGAACAGTGACGATTCCTATTATCCGCCTGATTGTGGTTTCCGGCCTCTCCACCCGGCCGAAATCAGCAGCACATGCCACACCAACAGGCTGCACTGCAGATAATTCCTGTATGCTTCGTTTCAGTAATGACAAAACAAACAGAGACACTGTGAAGGCTTATTACTGCCCGAATCACCCTGTAGAAACAATAATAAGTTTCGCGCCGCCAGACTGCACGGCAGCCGGCCCCTTCACACGGCCATATTTTATAGTTATGCACCCCGGCGGGATGCTGACTCCCTTCCTTCTATTATTTATGTTTTTCTTCCCTTCACTTATATATCCCGAAAAAGAAGACAAAAGTAACGCATTTCCCGAAAAAACTTTTTACAAAATTTATCCTGAATTTCCTTCACTTTTTGTTGCTATTTACTGCAGCATCAGAATATTGTTTGACTATGAATCATTACATTAAAAAAACAGTCCGTGCAGACATTTCATATCTCTGTACGGACTGTTTTTTATCTATATGTATTTATTATTTATGGTACCGTTTACTGAATGCCGGCCTCTTCTTTCAGCATGGCATCTTTCCTCGCATCTATATATCTGGCAAGAACATCTACAGTGCCATCGATCCCCATTCTGCTGCTGTTAATGGTTATATCATAGCTTTTTGCTTTGCCCCATTTGCAGTCACTGTAACCGTTGTGATACTGCTTTCTTCTTTTATCAATTTCCCGGATCATTAAACGGGCACGTTTCTCGGAAACATTTTCTCTTTCCATGGTTCGCTTAATCTTCATATCTGTATCAGCATTTACGAAAATAGTGATCAGCCCCTTATATTCTTTCAAAATTGTCTCCGCGCAGCGGCCAACAACAACAAAAGATTCTCCCGCAGCTGCTTTTTCCCGTAAAAAATTGAACTGAAATTCCGCCACATTATGTTCCGGAGAGCTGCTTAATCCCTTTTCTGTCCTGGAAAGAAATTTATTCCTGGGCTTCTCATCAAATTTCCTCAGAATATCCAGTTCTACATTGTGCTTTTCTGATACATTTTTCAACAGGCTGCGATCATACATGGGAAGTCCGTATTTTTCAGCCAGCTTTTCACCGATTTCGTGACCGCCACTTCCAAATTCTCTTCCTATGGAGATAATAATCTGTTGACTCATATTTTTGCCTCCTTAAAATACTCTAAAAATATCTTAAATATATTACGACCATTGATATGAAAATGACCATAATCGTTGCAGGAGCCATGGTCTTACAATATTTTCCCCAGCCAATGAGGTAACCTTCCTTTGAAGCAACTGCAATACCGACAACATTGGCAGAAGCACCAATAGGAGTAGCACTTCCTCCGATATCTGTACCCATAGCCAGTGTCCAGGCAAGAATGGAGGTATCAAGTCCATTCATCTCAGCCAGGGTCTTGATAACAGGGATCATGGTCGCAGCAAACGGAATATTATCTACAAATGCACTGGCAACTGCAGACAGAATAATAATGATTGCCACCATAATCGTTGTACTGCCTCCGCTGACATTTTCAATTATACCAGCCAGAAGTTCCAGAACACCTGTCTGCTCCAGTCCACCCACCACTATGAATAAACCAATGAAGAAAAGGAGGGTTTTATAATCCACTTTTTTCAACAGATTCAGCGCATCCCGGCCTGCAGTAATCAACGTTAACGCCGCAATAAATACACCGATCGTAGCAACGGTCAGCCCTGTCTGTGCATGTGTAACCAGAAGAATAACTGCACAGGCAAATATAACGCAGCTGATTCCAAAACTCTTCTTATCCTTAATGATCTGAGCAGGATCCGGATAGGAAGAAGGATCCTGTTTTACAGCAGCTTCCTGAATCAGCTCTTTTCTGAAAACAAAATAAAAATAAATAATAATCGCAATCAGTGAAATACCTGCAATCACACCGGTATTCTTAACAAAGTCAGCAAAAGAATACCCCAGTGAAGTTCCGATAATAATGTTGGGCGGATCTCCGCACATGGTGGCCGAACCACCGAGATTTGCACAGAAAATTTCTGACAGTATCATGGGAACAGGATCAAATTTCAACAGCTGCGCCAGTTCAATGGTTACTGCCGCCAGGAACAGAATAACTGTAATACTGTCGATAAACATGGCCAGTATACCTGAAAGAACCATGAAGGTAATAAAAATGGGAATCACCTGGAATTTAACCATTCTGGCGATTTTCATACAGAGCCAGCGGAAAAATCCCGCTTTGGCCATACCTTCCACCATGATCATCATACCTGCAACAAAAATGATCGTTGCCCAGTTGATCCCTGTCGAAGACTCCGATGCCTGACCTGACTGATACCAGAAAGTACTGTCAAAAATCCCGTGAATATTTAATGTCTGAATTGCAGCATCCAGGCTGTGCATTCCCACACCAAATACCAGCACCAGTGTAAGAAGACCACACGCCAGCGTAATAACATGCCTCTCCCATTTTTCTGAAATAATCAAAATAAACATCGCAAGAAAAATCGCGATTGCCAAAACTTTTGTTATCATCTCTTCCTCCCCATACATAATAAATGTCATTCGTAATTATAAATAAATCACTCAACTTTCCCAGCTGAGATTTCCAAACAATGCCTGAATAAATAAGGGCTGTGAGCCAATCCAATTGATGAGTTGACTTTTAACCTGTTTTGTGTTCTCAGCTGTGTAATGGTTTAAATACTCCACAAATAAAGCCATCAGGCTTTTCAGTGCTGTTGTCAGATCCATGTCCTGAATGTCATCGCAAAGCATGAAAAACAGTTC
>JAXDZY010000146.1:0-24991 GCA_034086685.1 Lachnospiraceae bacterium | reverse complement strand
TTGAGGCATCATATTTTTCGACTTATGGCAAAAAGCCCCGAATTATGCATAACACAATTAATTCAAGAAAAGCAGGAACAGTCTGGAATCTACTGGGATTCACAGGCTTCTTAAGCATGCAAACTTTTTACTGTTGAGTTATTTTACACAGATACGTCATATGAAAGTGGATATGACCGGTCTGGATCTGAAGGAAACGGTTATAAAAAACTGCAATAAAACGGCAGAAAAGTATGGTTATACAAATCTGCATTTTGAGCTGGGAGATATCAACGGATATAAAAGTGAAAAACCGGCTGATATGGTTATTACGCTTCATGCCTGTGATACTGCCACGGATTATGCATTGTTCCATGCGATCTGCTGGAATGCCGGGATGATTTTTTCGGTTCCCTGCTGTCAGCACGAGCTGAATCGACAGTTTTCAGATACTCATCTGCCTCTGATGGGGCGTTATGGCATCGTAAAGGAACGGATTTCGGCTCTTATGACAGATGCCATCCGGGCCAATCTTCTGGAGTACTGCGGATATAAAACACAGCTTCTGGAATTTGTGGATCTGGAAAATACTCCGAAGAATCTGCTGATCCGGGCAGTTCGCCAGGAAACCGCCGGCAGGGAGAAATATCTGCAGGAGGTGGAAGAATTGATGGAAGAATTTCATTTTTCACCAACTCTGTACCGTCTCCTGAAAGAGGAAGGCTATCTTTCCCATGGAAATTGCAGGATGCGCAGAAAATCGGAAATTTTCTGACCATGTTTTGAGACTGGAAATGAAATCGAATTTATATTATAATGATTCTGCCTTATCTGTCAGCATATGTCAGATGATGGGGCAGAGATAATTTGTTTGTGTCATTCGGGAGTGCGGCAATGCCGGAGCATCCGGATGAACAGTATAGAGATTAAGGAGGTACTGAAATGAAAGAACCTGTGCTTGTGATTATGGCGGCCGGTATGGGAAGCCGGTACGGAGGTTTGAAACAGATTGATCCTGTTGATTCCTGGGGGAATATCATCATTGATTATTCTATTTATGATGCGATTGAAGCAGGCTTCAAAAAGATAATCTTCATTATAAAAAAAGAGAATGAACAGGATTTCCGCCAGGGAATCGGACAACGTGCTGCAAAACATGCGGAGGTTGCATATATATATCAGGAACTGACAAATCTGCCGGAAGGATTTGAGGTTCCCGAAGGCCGTGTAAAACCTTTTGGAACCGCTCACGCAGTACTTTGCTGCAAAGATGTAATTGATGGACCTTTTGCTGTAATCAACTCTGATGACTATTACGGCAAGTCTGCTTTTCATCAGATATATGATTATCTGTCTTCTGTTCAGGATGATGAAAAATATCATTATGTGATGGTTGGATACCGTCTGGGAAATACTCTTACGGAAAACGGTCATGTTTCCAGAGGCTGCTGTATTACGGATGATAACGGCAATCTGGTCAGTGTTACGGAACATACAATGATTGTTAAACGTGAAAACGGTGCGGCATATTCAGAGGACAATGGAGAGAACTGGAATGATATTTCTCCGGAAACAGTAGTTTCCATGAATATGTGGGGATTCGGAAAGAGCTTTATCAAAGAGCTGGAGGATCGGTTTGCAGGTTTCCTGAAAGAAAATCTGCCGGTGAATCCGTTGAAATGTGAATATTTCCTTCCTTTTGTAGTTACAGAGCTTCTGAAAGAAGATCAGGCAGATGTAAAAGTTCTTAAATCAGAAGATAAATGGTATGGAGTAACCTATCATAAAGACAAACAGTCTGTAGTGGATGCACTTGCTTCCATGAGAAAAAAAGGAATGTACCCGGAGAAGGTCTGGGAAGACTGATTAAATTTTCGGGTTAAATCTAAAAGTAACATAAATATTCTTATAAATTTAAGACTATATTGACAATCTCAGACACATGTGTTATTGTAAATCACGTAATGATTTTATATAACACATGTGTCGCTTTTGTTTTTTGGATAAAGATGTAATCTGATCCGGATGAAAAGATCAGGAATCCGAAGCAAAGCAGAAAGGAGAATGTCTATGAAAGCGTTTCTTGAAGAGTACGGGATTGCTATTTTTGTAATCGCCTGTATTATGATTCTGGTAGCCATGTCAGAACCTGTGGGTGAAGCAATTAAGGCCGCTGTCCTGAACACCATTTCTGATTTTACCAGTTCAGCATTAGCATGATAGGGAGGGAGATTTGGCAGAATTATATCTGGAGGATGAAGTATTCGGGGAACTGCTTCCCTATGTAAAGGATGAGCAGATTACGGACATTAACTACAACGGAAGTGCTCTGTGGGTGGATCATCTGATCAGAGGAAGATACTGTATCAGCTCCTATCAGGCGGACAGCAGCTTTTTAAACCGGTTCAGTATGCGGATTGCCAATCTTATGAACAGATCATTCAATCAGTACGAACCTCTGCTGGAGGCAGAGACGGATGAACTGCGGATTTCCATTATTCATGAATCTGTAACCAACACAGGCAGAAGTATTTCCATACGCAAGACACCGGGGATACGCAGGCTGGACCGCAGGCGTATGCTGGATACAGGATATTGTACGGAAGAACTGGATATTTTTATGGCCAATGCAGTCCGTGCAGGTCTGACACTGGTGGCTGCAGGTCTTCCGGGGGCAGGAAAGACAGAGTATCTGAAAGCTATGACAGCTTATATTCCTGCCAGTAAAAAGGTAATTACGGTGGAGGATAATCTGGAGATCCGTTACAGGACCATTAATCCGGATAAAGATGGGATTGAAATCAAAGTCGGAGATACCTTTTCCTACAGTAAAGCAATCAAGGCATCCATGAGGCAGCTTCCCGGCTGGCTGATTCTTTCTGAAGCCAGGTCACTGGAGGTGCAGTATCTGCTGGAATCCATGTCCACGGGAGTGAGCTGTATGACCACTATTCATACAGATGATGTCAGAAAGATACCGGATCGGATCTGCAGCATGATGAAGAAGGATGTAACGGATGAAGTGTATTCTTTTTTAAATCTGGGAGTATTGATCGGATGCTACAGTATGTACGGCAGAGGAATATGCAGGAGGATTGAGCAGGCAGCTTTGTTTGACCGGAGTGATGGAGAAAACCATCTGACAGTTTTTTATGAGGATGGACATATGGTCAGGCCTCAGCTTCCGGAAACCATAAAAAGAAAGTTTTTATTTGCGGGAATCAGTGACCCGTTTTGCGAGGAGAGTCTGTGAGTCGGGATCATGAAGGAATCAGATGGATGAAAACAGCGGGGATGCCGGTCTTCTTTCTGATGACAGCAGTTTTATGTGAATTGAAGATACCGGTACTGATAGTGTCGGGAATCGTTTCTGCAGTCATGATGCCGGTTCTGCACCATCAGAAGAAAAAAGAAGAGGAGGAAAGCAGATGTCTTGAGGAAAGTGCATTTTATATGGAGCAGCTGATCTACAGTTTTCGTAAACATTACAAAATCTCCGGAGCATTGAGAGATCTTTCACAGATTACAGAGGGAAAACTGCACCGGTGTATTGTGACAGCCAGAAAGCATCTGGATGGCCGGGAAGAAGATGACCTGTTCCGTCACACATTTTCATGTATTGAGCAGGAATACGGCAATCATCTCATGTATTTACTGCACGGATTTCTGATACGGGTGGAAGAGCAGGGAGGAGATTGTATCCCGGCACTGGAACTTCTTATGAATCAGCTGAGAGACTGGAAGAAGAATCAGAAGACTTTCAGGAGCCGGAACATGAGTATAAAAGGCCGTCTTACATTTTCTATTGTTCTGTCCTGTCTGATCTGCATATCAGTTGTGCGTATGATGCCGCTTGTAACCGGAGTCACAAATCTGATGGCGTATCAGATATGTACGGGAGCAGGGCTGGTTATTTTTCAGCTGCTGTATCTTTTGTTCCGTACCATGTCTGTGGGTATCGAATATGAAAAACGTGATTCTGCAGGAGGCAGCAGGCAATCGGAACGGATGGAAAAGCTGTATTCCAGGCTGGATTCACCGGTACATGGAATGAGATACTGGAATACGGTCAGGATACTGGAGAGAGAGATTCGAATGCATTTTCCGGAGTGGATGTTTGATATGATTCTGCGCCTTCAGACAGAGAATGTTCAGACTGCCATTTTCCGTTCACTGGATGATGCCCCTGAGGTTCTGGTACGCCCTTTGTTTCAGCTGATCAGACAGCAGCAGGCGGACCCTGTTTCCATACAGCCTTATCTGGACTTTCTGAAAGAGTTTAATCTGCCGGAGATTCGTGCGGTTATGATGCAGTTGTATGCAATCAATGATATGGGAAAGGAAGAAATACAGGAACAGATTTATGCCATGCTGGATCAGAATCAGAGATTGACAGAGGTAGCTGCTGAACTGAAGATGGATTCTGTTCTTTCATGGATGGGACTGCTGGCGGCTGTTCCCATGCTGGTTTCCGTTGTTGTGCTGGTAATAAATCTGAGTCTGATGCTGTTTTCATTTCTGGGGGATATGTATCATTTATGAAAATGTTTGTGGAAGAACTGGGAGGCTGTCTGGTTCTGATGACAATCGGCAGAATTGTGCTGAATGTGATGGAAGTATTTTACAGCCTTGTAGGTGGACTATGAAAAAGGATAAAAAGATTGTCAGATTTGGACGATCGTGGGGAATAACAATTATAATATTGTTTGCAGCAAGCCTTATTCTGGCGGTGAACAGTATCTATATGGCAGATCGATTATTTGAGATGTCTCTGAATCAGGAATATGTCCGTTTTATATCTATTCAAAAAGAGAGATGTATTCCGGAACCCGCATATAATGATGGTATTTTCAGGGAAGATGTAAAAGATGCGGCAGCAGATGTTATGTTTTTTTCTGAAAAGGAGCTTCAGGCTGTGCATTTCCCCACATATGAGGAGAAAATGTCATGAAAGTAGCAATTGAAACAATGGTACATATGCTTTTTCTGTGTGCAGGATGTATTCTGCTGGTACAGATAGTTGGCTCCAATCTGTATATTCTGCAGGCCAGAACCTGTTTTCATAAACTGGCGGATCAGATTGAATGCAGTCAGAGTGATGAGGCGGTGATTGCTGAATGCAAAAAAGAGGCAGAGAATTGCGGATATCGTCTGGAATGTGAACGGATGGATGTCCCTCAGGGGGATTCCTGTGTTCTGCTCAGCCTGTATTATGAACTGAAAGTTCCTGTTATCGGAAAAAGTCAGGAAGAAGAAAAAAGAGAAGGAGTGATTCAGGGATACGCAAGATAGGACGATGTCTGCTGCTGTGTCTGACAGGTGGAATACTGGTCTGCCTGTATTGCTTTAATGTTCATGCAGCAGACAGGACATATACGGATGCGTCAGTATTTTATGATACTTACGGAAGTGGAAAGATCGTTTTTTCTGACGGAGCATTTTATTATTCTTCAAGGGGAAAAGAAGGGAATCCGGAAGGAATCCGATACGGAGTGATCGGTCAGAAATTTACTCTGGAGCCGGAAGGAAAGAAGCCGTATGTTACGGATATTGCTCTTGATGATGGATCGGGGGCAGGAAGCTGCAGACGGATCAGTTATATTAAAAAAGATGGATACTGCTACAGTCTGTATCAGGTTTCATATGACAGAATTCTGAAACGGTTTCAGAGCAGATATCCCGGAACAGATTTCAGCCGGTTGATGTATAATCAGAAGATTCATTTTCAGGTAGATTTTTATCTGTGTCTGGTTCGGGACGGAAAAGATCAGGGTACGGTTATGGAGCTGGATAACGGATGTGCATCATTTGACGGAACAGTTTACTGCAGTCTGGATCAGATTCTGAAGGCAGCTGACTGGTCCCGGGAAACACGGGAGTCTTTGAAAGGTTATTATGGCATTCAGATGACTGTATTTCAGCCTTCTACCTGGTATATAACCTATCACAGGAATGACCGTTCTGCTTCCGGATCAATGGACAGGCAGTCGTTTACTTACGGAACCACAGAAAAGCTGATTCCCTGCCGTTTTACAAAAGTTATAACGGTTACACTGGATCCTGGGGGAGTTTTCTGGAGAGGGGAACAGCTGGAAAAAATTCATACCATGTTAATAAGCCGTTTCCTGGGCTGGAGTCTGAAACCGGATGGAAAGAAGAAATACAGTGATCAGGCAGAAGTCGGGAACCTGACGGACCGGCATAAAGAAGAGATTCCTCTGTATGCAATCTGGTCAGCTGAAAATATCAGGCTTCCTCAGATGAATTGTGACACGTATGAATTTGTGGGCTGGAGTTTACAGAAGATGGAGGTTTTGCCCGCAGATACGGGGGAAGATAAAATAAAAAAACTGGAGCTTTACGGGGAAGGCAGCAGCTATATTCCTGATCATGATATGGTATTCTATGCTGTCTGGAAATGGAAAAAATATAAGGTGAGGTTTCAGGTGCCGGAGTCTTACGAGAATGAAGATCAGTCTGCTGCGAACTATTATTATGGAAGAGAAGAAATCAGGAAAATCAGGAAGCTGATTACCGATTTTGGTTTTGCAGGTTATCAATTGAATCAGGCTATTATCAGAGGTGGGTTTGCATGAGGCAGATCGTGGCGTCGTTTATTCTGATCTGTATGCTGGCAGGGGGAATCAGATGCATCTACAGTATGGAAAGCAGGCAGCTTCACCAGGAAGAACTGGAGATTGCCATGGAAATGTCCATGCGTCACAGTTTAACTGCTGCAGCTGTAAAAAAGAATTACTGTATTGCCGATGAACAGGAATTATATGCCGATTTTTTAGGAGAGCTGTTTCTGGTATTGGGAACAGATGCAGAATACAGCGTGAAAGTATATGAAATCAATCTGGAAAAAGGAGTGCTGGATATTGAGATCACAGCTGGATTTTTTCTTCCGGGAGGAAGCTGTGAGCAGGTCAGCTGCCGTAAATGTGCGGTAGTTGCAGAACTGTGAGCAAAACCAGGCATATGGACATAAAGTTCTGACATATGCTTTGTTAAGAACAGTCTGCAGGAAAATAAGTGAAAAAAGACAGGGTAATTTCTTTTTTGATACGGATTCTGATCCTGTTTTGTGTAATATCTGTTATATGCTTTCTGATGCTGGAGAAATATTATGAAATAAAGAAAGCAGAATTCCCGATAAGAAGCATTCTGGAAAAAAGCAGAGCTGAAGAACGGGAAGTATGGAAGCAGACAGAGGATGGAGAAGGGTATGCACCTGCAGATGCATCTGAATATGCAGTCGGACAAGATATGGAGATTGCGTTTACATTTGATGATGGCCCACATCCTGTATGGACAGAAAAACTGCTGGATGGGTTGAAAGAAAGAGGAATCAGAGCAACTTTTTTTGTAATCGGGCAGAGTGCAGAGCAATATCCGGAACTGATTCAACGCATGATCGATGAAGGAAATCAGGTGGGAAATCATACGTATTCTCATGTACAGCTGACTTCGTGTGATGAAAAAAATGCATTGGAAGAAATTCAGAAGACACAGGAAGTGATTTATCGGGCTGCTGGTTTTTTGCCTGTTTATATACGGCCTCCTTTTGGCAGCTGGAATGAAAAACTGCAGGAGAAAACCAGCCTTGAAGCTGTATTATGGGATGTGGATCCGTATGACTGGAAAGTGCAGAATACGGATGCAGTTGTAAAAAGCATATTGCAGCAGACGAAAGACGGATCAATTATTCTGCTTCATGATGTATATGAAACGTCTGTGGAAGCAGCTCTGAAAGCAGCTGATATATTTCTGGAAAGAGGGTATCGCTTTTGCACTGTGGATGAGATTATGATTGAATAATCCAGATCTCACTGCTATAATAAAAACTGATTTGTGGCAGTTTTTTTATAAACTGTCACAGGTATTTTTTAAAAAATCAGGGAGAAATATGGATTTATTTGAATATATGAGTGAAAAAAAGAAGGAAAGTGAAGCACCGCTGGCCTCACGTCTGAGGCCTCAGACGCTTTCCGAGGTAGTGGGCCAAAAGCATATTCTGGCTCCGGATAAATTATTATACAGAGCAATTCAGGCAGACAAGATCAGCTCTCTGATCTTTTACGGACCGCCTGGAACAGGAAAAACAACTCTGGCTAAGGTGATTGCCAATACAACCAGTGCAAGTTTTCAGCAGATCAATGCAACTTCAGCCGGAAAAAAGGACATGGAAGCGGTAGTTGAGCAGGCCAGGGAGCTGTCAGGAATGTATGGCAAAAAAACAATTCTGTTTATTGATGAAATCCATCGTTTTAACAAAGGACAGCAGGATTACCTTCTGCCTTTTGTGGAAGATGGAACGATTATACTGATCGGCGCGACAACAGAGAATCCTTATTTTGAAGTTAATGGAGCACTTTTATCAAGATCGATGATTTTTGAATTGAAACCTCTTTCGACAGATGATATTATGACGTTGCTGAATCGGGCTGTAACTGATGAAAAAAGAGGTATGGGAAGCTTTATGCCTGTGCTGGATGAAGATGCCTGCCGTTTTCTGGCAGAGGTTTCCGGCGGTGATGCAAGAATGGCTCTTAATGCAATTGAACTGGCAGTTCTGACAACTCCCAGAGATCAGAAGAATCAGATTCATATTACGCTTCGGATAGCTGAAGAATGTATTCAGAAAAAAGCAGTTCGTTATGATAAAAAAGGAGACAATCATTATGATACTGTTTCAGCTTTTATCAAAAGTATGCGGGGATCGGATCCGGATGCTGCGGTGTACTATCTGGCACGGATGCTGCATGCCGGTGAGGATATTCGTTTTATTGCACGCAGAATCATGATCTGTGCTGCTGAAGATGTGGGAAATGCTGATCCGCAGGCACTGGTGCTGGCAGTATCGGCCGCTCAGGCTGTGGAACGTCTTGGAATGCCTGAAGCAAGAATTATACTGTCGCAGGCAGCAATTTATGTTGCCTGTGCCCCCAAGAGCAACAGTTCTTACATGGCTGTAGATGCAGCTCTTGAGGATGTACGGAACCGGAAAATTGTTACGATACCGCCACACCTTCAGGATGCACATTACAGTGGAGCGTCCGATCTGGGGCATGGTCTTACATATCAGTACGCGCATGCTTATCCGGAGCATTATGTGGAACAGCAGTATCTGCCGGATGAACTGCAGGATACCGTTTTTTATCACCCGGGTGATCTTGGTTATGAGAAGCAGATGGCAAAACGTCTGGATCATTTGAAAAACAGAAGAACAGAGGATGAATCATGACAGTTGCTTTTAAAACCGTGCTGGAACATATGGCAGCAGGCGAGCTGGAACATGTTTATGCACAGGCGGTAATAAGTGTAGATAAACAGGAAATCATATGGAACGGAACCGGCAGGCGCAGTGGTTCCATAGCTGTGTACAGCAGAAATAACGTGGAGATAGCCGGTACTGTAAGGTCTCTTCATCCGGCTGTTGTTATGAAGGAAGACCGGTTTCAGGGGAATACTACATTGCATTATGAGCTTGTTCCGGGAGCAGTTTTCTGTCAGGAGGATTGGAAAACGGATGGGATTTTGCTGTGTTATAATGGAGGTGAATATGTTATTCCTCTTCATCTGAAATCTGTGCAGCAAAATAAGGATTCGTTCGAAGCAGAGCCTGTACATGAAGATATTTATTTTGAAAGACAGGAAATAAAAAGCATATCTGAAAGCACTCTTTTGAGAGAAAAGAGAGAACGTATAAAAATAACCGGATTGAATCTGGAACGACTGGTTCTTAAATTTCAGGACAGAAAGCCTGAAAGACAGGCTGAACTCCTGGAGCAGATGACAGTTTCCGTACAATTACTGGCTGGATTGAGACAGGATTGTGTTCGATATAAATTATATGAAGCACTGGCAGCGTTGGAATCCGGCAATCTGACTCATGCGGCAAAACTGGAGAGCAGGCTGCGTAATGTGATTGTGGCGGCAAAAAAACAGCATTATACAGAGTACTGTATATTATTATACCTGCAGTATCAAATTGCTCTTTGGCAAAAACAGAAGAGGGATGCGGCTGTCAAAAAACAGCAGCTGGTAAGTTATATACAGAATGCACTGGAGAAAGAACCTGCAGATCATGATCTGATTCTGTTGCTTTGCGGTGATTGCCTGCAGCTGACAGAAACTTCCCCACTGGATTTGTGGGAAGTGATGAGTGAAGTTTATTATAAAGGAAATTCAAGTCCGTATCTGTTTTTTTACGGTGCCTGTCTTCTGGAAAATCCTCAGATGGAGAGGCTTTTGGATACAGGGCTGGATTCATGGACCGGGCATTGTCTGTATGAAGGAATTCGAAGAGGGATAATTTCCAGGAAGATGGCTGAGCGGGTTGCACAGTGCAGACCGGAATCATATACCCCCTATATCTGTCATATTTATGAAGTACTTTATAAACAGTATCCTTCAAGAGAGCTGTTGTCGGCTTTATGTACTGTTATGATCCGGTGCGATGTGAGAAGTGAACGTGCTTTTGTCTATTATGAAAAGGCTGTAGAATCAGGCATGAAAATTGCCAGACTGTTTGATTACTATATGTATACGCTGCCTTCCGGATATGAGAAACCTGTTAACCGTGAAGTCCTGTTGTATTTTTCACTGGATGAATATGTAAATCCTCAAATTTATACAAGACTTTGTTTGAATGTGATTCAATTTTATTCAGATGATTCTCAGATTTATGATCACTACAATTCCGGAATGCGGAATTTTGTAAAAAATCAGATTATGCGCAGCAATTGGAGTGAAGATCTGACCTTGCTTGCAGGAGAAGTTCTTACACCGGAGATAATGGATGAAGAACTTGCACGGGCAGTTATTCCCATGCTTTATCTGGTTCAGGTGAAAGCAGAAGTGCCGGATGGATGTCAGGTGATTTTTGAGAGTGGAATTTACAAGGAACCTCAGACAGGGATTTTTAAAAATGGAAAAACCTGTTTGTATGTGCCTGGTGGAGAAGGCAGTTTCCATTTACAGGATCGTGCAGGCAGGAGAATTCATGGCGCGAATCTAAAAGTCTATCCTCTCATGCAGGATGAGGAACTCATGAGCTGCTGCGAAAGTCTTTGTCCTGATGATGAAACACTGTTATTGCTGAAAACTCATGCATGGATTATTCAGAAGCAATTCGGATGTTGTGATTTCAGACTTTGCATGCAGTATTTTAAAGACGAATCTCTTGATGAGAATTTCAGAAAAAAGCTGCTGGATTTTATTTTATTGCAGGAGAATGAGAGCAGTTATGGGTACGTGGATATTCAGGCGATCTGTTCATGTTCAGAGATGATGAACAGACAGCAGATGGCTTTATTTACAGAGATTCTGATTAGAAAGGGATTTTATACAGAGGCAGCCGGTTTTTTGTCAGGTCTGTCAGGGAATTCTGTGGATGATGGGCTCCTTCTGGAACTGGCAGCGGCTCTGGCACAATATCCGGAGAATGAATCCAGTCCGGAATTGATGAATCTTTTGAGTTATCTTTTAAATAAAGGGCTTCTTGATGATTTTCTTTTACAGTATCTTGCAGAAAATTATCAGGGAAAACAGACTGTGATGATTGATCTGTATAAAGATTGCCTGAACAGAAATCTGTGCTGCGGTGAATTAAACCAGCATCTTCTTCTCCGTCTTCTTATGAATGAGCAGGTAGATTATGATCTGTTTCAGGAGATATTTATTTCCACTGTTAATCTTGAACCTTCGGAGCTGTTGATACAGGCTGCAGTGAATCGGATCTGCCATGAGTATGTATGCGAAAACTGTGAGATAGAAGCAGATGTTATGTCAGCTCTGCAGAGTATAGTAATTCATTCAGGAAGTGTTGCAGGCCTGACAGTTCCCTGTCAGCTGGCCTGCTTAAAATACGATTGTACTATGGGACTGAATCATGAAATTGAACATATTATCATGAAAAAGATGTGCCGGAACATGATGGGAATTCATATGAAACTGGAATTTGTTCAGAAAGAGGCCATGCAGTATGGGTTAATGGCATATCCGGTTCTTCAGGTTAATCTGTCTTCTTCAGGAGAGTTTCACGAGAACCTTTTTGATCAGGTTCGGGAAGAGAAGATGACTGTATGGGCAGAATATCAGGTTGTTGGGGAATCTGAAAAATATCAGGTTCAGGCATTTCCTGTTTACGGTTGTCTGTACTCTGCAGATGTGATCATGTTTGCGGGAGAAAAAATCAGTTATCGTTTTTATTGTGGAGACAAAAAAACAGAATGGAAAGAAATTGACGGCTGGAATTATGAATATAATCAGGAAATGTTTTCTGAAGAAGACAGAATGAACAGGGAGTCATCTCGTTACTGGATGCTGCAGGATATTGCAGTTGGTCTTCAGAATGGAAATTCGATTTCGGAACAGATGCAAAAATATGAGAGAATGCTGAAATTAGTAGATTCTGTTGGAAAAAAATATAAATACATAGAAAGTTGATATAAAGAATGGAAAAATTATATCTGGGAATAGAACTGGATGATTATGGATGCAATCTGGCATGGTTTAATCCGAAAACAAAAACTGTGCAGAAAATGTCAGATCAAAACGGATATGGTGAGATTCCTGCATATCTGTGTCTGGATACATCTGTGAACCGTTGGTATGCGGGGCGTACGGCGGAAGAGGCACAGGGGAAAGAAGGGTGCATTGTTCTGAACCGTCTGGTGTCACTTTTTTACAGCGGACAAAAGCTTCAGGTAAATGGTGAAAGCTATACCGTTGAGGATATGATGCAGGAATTTATGGATTATATGTTAAAAGAAGCAATGGAACGTTCCGGTTTGGATATAATTGGGAGTCTCGTCATATGTATTGAAAAAGTGGAAATCATACAGGCGGAACAGATCAGCAGGATTTGCAGCAGATTGGGGGTTTGTCCGACGGATGTTCATGTTTTGAACCGCCAGGAATGTTTTATGTATTATCTGATGAGTCAGAAACGGGAGATATGGAGCAATGTGAGTTTTCTGTTTGATTATGGACGGGAGGGACTCTGCTGTTATGAAGCAGGCCTGCTTAAAGGACTTCGACCTGTTACGGCGCAGGCGCGTATGGAGAAGATAGAGGGAGCTCCTTTGGCAGAATTGCTGGAGCAGGACGAAGAAAAGAGAAAATCCGTTGATCGATGGTTTGCCAGTCTGGCTGAGAAAAAAATGTCAGGGAAAATCGTCAGCAGTGTGATGCTTTGCGGAGAAGGTTTTTCCGATATATCCTGGGCAAGGGAATTTATCAGGAGTATTTCTTCTCAGAAAAGCAGGAAAGTTTACCAGACGGATGTACTGTATGGAATGGGAGCTGCGTTTGCTGCATACCATATTGCAGAGAAACACAGGAATTTTCCTTATCGTTGTATCTGCGACGGAAGAGTCAGTACAACAGTCAGTATTTTTGTGGATGAACAGCAGCGAAGTGAGCAGCTGGTTCTTATACAGGCAGGGACAAGCTGTTATGAGGCACGGGCTTCTCTTAGTCTGAATCTGATCAGACAGAATAATCTGACGTTGTTTGTTCGCAATACAGGAGCACAGGAAGGCTGTAAGCTGTCGATTGACTTATCTTTATTTATGGAAGATGGCAGGGAGCGAACGAAAATCAGACTTTCAATCGCTTTTACAAAGTCAGATACCATGATCGTTAAAATAGAAGACCTTGGATTTGGAGAGATTTATCCATCTACCGGTCAGACACTGGAACAGCGTTATATTGTATAAAGTCAGGAGGTTCTTGTATGGGAAGAGTTGTCAGGTGTCTGGATAATGGGGAGATTAAACAGCCCATGTATGTGGCGGCTGCAGAAATTCATCTATATTCATCGGAAGAACTGAGTTATTTTCTGCAGAATTTTCTGTATCTTATAGACGAGAGTTTTTTTGATACGGAACTGATGCGTTTTCTCCGTGAAGAACTGAAAAGGTGTGATCTGGCAGATCTGGTACTTTCCCGGGTTTCCAGAACAGGTCCCGTGGCGCTGGCAGGAGAACTGGCGCTTGCTATCGGGGATATGGATGAATCAGAGCAGGAGCAGCTGAAAAAGAAAGTTGTATCTTTTCAGAAAATGTCAGATTCAGGCAGAAAAAGACTTCGGGCAGATATGCTTTTGAAAAAGAAGGAGTATGACCGGGCTGCGGAGATTTATCTGCAGCTGCTGGAACGAATCGAGCAGAGGAAGGACAGACCGGGGGACGAGGAAACCGGTATGATTTATTATAATCTCGGAAAGATTTATATGACGGCATTTGAATGGAAAAAAGCAGGAAATATGCTGGTTAAGGCATATGAATATCTGCGTGAGGAAGCTGTACTTCAGGAATTGTTTGAACTTTCCTGTATCAGCCCGGTTAAGATATGCGATGAGTCTGTTTTTTCCGGAATCCATGCCATTACATTACAGCGCTGGCAGGAATCATTAAATCGGAAAATTGAGCAGATTGAGAAAGATATTGCCGGAAAAGATTATGAAAACACGGAACCGGCTGAGGCAGAAAACAGCTCACAGGCAGAATTGCTTTTTCGGGATTGGAAGAGGGATTTTCGTAAAATTTCCAAAAGCTGTTGTCAAGGAGACATTTTTTAAGTATAATTATACGATGTGTGTATTTTACGAGATATTGTCAGATTGATATATCTCATGAGGAGAGAAGCAGGTCCTGGATATATACCTGTTTCATAGCATATCATAGTGGAGGAAATCAAAGTGTCTGATCTGAAACAGGAAATAGAGAGAAGACGGACTTTTGCCATTATATCGCATCCCGATGCCGGTAAAACCACATTGACGGAAAAACTTCTGCTTTATGGAGGCGCGATTAATCTGGCAGGGTCTGTAAAAGGAAGGAAAACTGCAAGACATGCAGTTTCTGACTGGATGGAAATTGAAAAGGAAAGAGGTATTTCAGTTACTTCTTCGGTTATGCAGTTTGAGTATGACGGATATTGCATCAATATTCTGGACACACCCGGTCATCAGGATTTCTCAGAGGATACGTATCGTACTCTGATGGCGGCGGATTCTGCTGTTATGGTTATCGATGCTTCAAAGGGCGTGGAGCCGCAGACAATCAAATTATTTAAAGTCTGTGTCATGCGACATATACCGATTTTTACATTTATCAATAAGCTGGACCGTGAAGCCAATGATCCTTTTGAATTGATGGATGATATTGAGAATGTTCTTGGAATTGCCACATGTCCCATAAACTGGCCCATTGGATGCGGTAAGAATTTCAAGGGCACCTATGACAGAAATACCCGGATAATTTCCAAATTTACTGCTGCAGACAGCGGCATGAAGGAAATTGCAGTTGAGAATATTTCAATTGATGATCCGAAGCTGGAAGATACGATTGGGTTTCAGTATTATGCTCAGCTGAAGGATGATATTGAACTTCTTGACGGTGCCGGTCAGGAATTTGATCAGGAGATGGTCAGCCGGGGTGAACTTTCACCTGTATTTTTCGGTTCGGCTTTAACGAATTTCGGTGTTGAAACTTTCCTGAAACATTTTCTGGCAATGACTTACGCTCCTCTGGCAAGGAATTCTGATATGGGTCTAATTGATCCCGTTAAAAATCAGTTTTCTGCTTTTGTATTTAAAATTCAGGCCAACATGAATAAGGCTCACAGAGACCGTATTGCATTTATGCGGATCTGCTCAGGAAAATTCGAAGCAGGTATGGAGGTTTATCATACTCAGGGGGGAAAGAAAATCAAGTTGTCTCAGCCTCAGCAGATGATGGCTCAGGAAAGAAAAATTGTCGAAGAAGCTTACGCAGGTGATATTATTGGCGTATTTGACCCTGGTATTTTTAATATCGGCGATACTATTTGCCAGCCTGGAACAAAATTTGCATTTGAGGGAATTCCCACATTTGCGCCGGAACATTTTGCAAGAGTACGTCAGACAGATACCATGAAACGTAAACAGTTTATAAAAGGCGTCAGTCAGATTGCGCAGGAAGGTGCAATTCAGATTTTCCAGGAATTTAATTCCGGTATGGAAGAGATTATCGTTGGTGTTGTAGGTGTGCTTCAGTTTGATGTTCTGGTGCATCGTCTCAGAAGCGAATACAATGTGGAAGTGCGTCTTGAGCAGCTTCCTTATGAGTATATCCGTTGGATTGAGAATGAAGAAATAGATGTAAACAGGATTCAGGGAACTTCCGACATGAAGCGGATCAAGGATCTCAAAGGAAATCCTCTTCTTCTGTTTGCCAACAAATGGAGTGTGGGTATGGTGGAAGAACGGAATCCGGATCTGAAACTGGCAGAATTTGGCCGCTGGTAAAACAAGCAGCCAGAAAAGAAGCATATGCGGAATGAATTAACATAGGATAATAGCAAGAAGCAGATTGTATGGGCTGATTTGCATGAGACTGTTTGATTGTCGAAATAAAGAAGTTGTGAATATTTGTGACTGCAGAAAGCTGGGTTATGTATCCGATGTGGAGTTCTGTCCCCGAACAGGCGCGATAAAAGCTCTGATCATTCCGGGACCTCCCAGATTCTTTTCATGCCGTGGCAATGAACTGGTTATACCATTTTGCTGCGTGAAACAGTTTGGAGAGGAAATTATACTGGTTGAGATTAATCCAAAGGAACTTTCCGGTGGAAAACAGGAAAAACAGGAGAAATAAATTATGAAATGTCCGTATTGTGGAGAAGATAATACAAGAGTAATCGATTCAAGGCCGGCGGAGGAGAACAATTCCATTCGACGCCGCAGACACTGTGATGCCTGTGGGCGCAGGTTTACCACATATGAAAAAGTGGAAACGATTCCCCTTATGGTTATAAAAAAAGATAATAATCGGGAACCTTATGATCGTTCCAAGATTGAAAGCGGTATAATGCGGGCATGTCATAAGCGTCCGGTTTCAACCGGTGCAATCAATGCTGCGGTGGAGAATATTGAAGCGCAGATTTTTGCAATGGAAGATAAGGAGGTCCGCAGCAATGCTATCGGTGAACTGGTAATGAACCAGTTGAAAGAACTGGATGAGGTCGCATATGTTCGATTTGCATCTGTATATCGTGAGTTCCGTGATGTGAATACATTTTTGGAGGAACTGGAAAAACTATATCGAAAGCAGGGATAGCATATGGGAATTTTATCTGCTTTTTATCCTGATGAATATCGTGACAGTACATTTTCTCTTGATTATGAACTGCTGTATACAAAGGGCTATCGCGGAATTATTTATGATATTGACAATACGCTGGTTCCACACGGAGCACCTGCAGATGAGCGTGCAATCGTTCATTTTACAAACCTCAGGAAGATGGGATATCAATTTTGTCTTATTTCCAACAATAAAGAGCCCAGAGTTGCCTCATTTGCCCAGGATATCGGAGGAGCTTTTTATGTTTACGACGCACACAAGCCGTCGAAAAAGGCTTACCTTGATGCAGTAGAGAAGATGGGACTTCCAAAGGAACAGGTATTTTTTGTAGGGGATCAGATTTTTACGGATGTATACGGTGCCAGAAGAGCAGGCCTTTACAGCATTCTGGTAAAGCCGATTCATCCGAAGGAAGAAATCCAGATCGTGTTGAAACGTCATCTGGAAAGGATTGTGCTGTTTTTTTACAAATCACATAAAAACGGTAAAAACAGTTGAAATTGAACTGTTTTTAGTATAAAATGAATTGAACTGTTCTGATATGCGTTCAGAACGGAAAGGCCTTAAAGGCAAGGAACGACTCAAGGAGGAAATTTTCTATGTTATCAGCAGGCGATTTTAGAAATGGTATTACCATCGAATATGATAATAACATCTATCAGATTATTGAATTTCAGCATGTAAAACCCGGTAAAGGTGCAGCTTTTGTAAGAACCAAGCTGAAAAACATTATCAATGGCGGTGTTGTTGAAAAGACCTTCAGACCTACTGAAAAGTTCGAAGAAGCGCGTATTGACAGAGTCGAGATGCAGTATCTGTACAATGACGGCGATCTGTTCTATTTTATGGATATGAATACTTTTGAGCAGATTGGTCTGAATCAGGAACAGATTGGCGATGCGCTGAAATTTGTTAAAGAAAACGAAATGGTTAAGGTAATCTCCCATAAGGGCAACGTATTTGCAGTTGAGCCTCCGCTGTTTGTAGAGCTTGAAATTACTGATACAGAACCCGGATTCAAGGGTGACACTGCTACCGGTGCTACAAAACCTGCAACTGTTGAGACTGGTGCGCTGGTTTATGTGCCTTTGTTTGTTAACCTTGGCGATAAGATTAAAATCGATACAAGAACAGGCGAATATTTATCAAGAGTATAAGCAAATCACAGCATGATATGCATGATGGTGTGATTGGAAGGCTGGAATGCGGATATGTGTTCCAGCTTTTTTACTAAGTATGCAGAAAAGATACGAATCATGCTGAAATGTGTCGGGGGAGAGAAATGAATCAAATAAAAATGATAGGCATTGATCACAGTAAGGCAACGGTTGAGTATCGTGAACTTTTTTCATTCACACGGGCCGGTGCCTGTCATGCCATGGAAAAACTGAAAGAAAAAAAGGGGATAGACGGTGTTATTATCCTGTCAACCTGCAATCGAATGGAACTATGGGTCAGTGCAGATGAGGATCTGTCACTGTCTTTGTATGATGAACTGTGTGAATTGAAAGGTGTTGCTTCCCGGGAATACCGCTGTTTTTTTACAGAGCGCGAAGGAGATGCGGCGGTCAGACATTTATTTGAGACAGCATGCGGTTTGAAATCAAAGATTATCGGTGATGATCAGATCATAACACAGGTTAAAAATGCTCTTTCTTTATCACGTGAGGTTTTCTGCACGGATAAAGTGCTGGAAACTTTGTTCCGTACCGCAGTATCAGCCGGAAAAAAGGTAAAGACACAGGTTCGTCTGACAGGAAATGATGCATCGGCTGTTACAGGAGCTGTCCACAATCTGAAAGCACAGGGAATTGATCTGGGAAGTATGACCTGTATGGTCATCGGCAATGGTGAGATGGGAAAGCTGGCAGCCACGGCTTTGATAAAAGAGGGTGCAGATGTAACTGTTACGGTAAGACAGTATCATAATGGACAGGTTCAGATACCGAGAAGCTGTTCACGCATCAATTACGGAGATCGCATGGAATATCTGAAATACTGTGATCTGGTGATCAGTGCAACATCCAGTCCCAATTGTACGATAAAATATTGTGAAGTAACTCAGGTTCCCCGAAAGAAAAAGGTTATTATTATTGATCTGGCAGTTCCGCGGGATGTTGATAAAGAAGTGGGAAACCTGGAAGGGGTTACCCTTTATGATATTGACAGCTTCGGTATGGAAATTGAGCATGAACAGCTGAAAGCTGCCACACAGGAAGCTGAAGGAATTCTGCAGGAATTTATAGATGATTTTAATTTATGGTATGGATGCCGGGATCTGGTACCGGTAGTTCAGCAGGTTTGTTCTCAGGCGGCGCAGGATGTGGAACTGCGTCTTACAAAGCCCATGCGTCGTCTTAATGCCACCGAACAGGAAAAAGCGGAACTGGAAAAAGCAATTGAGACGGCTACTTCCAAGGTTGTGAATAAGATTCTTTTTGGTTTACGGGACAATCTCTGCATCAGTACCTGGCGTGACTGTGTGGAAGCAGTTGCCAGAATTTATGAGGAAACCTGATGAAAACTGCAGATGGATATTTTCCAATGTTTTTTAATATAGAAGGTAAAAAAATTCTGATTGTCGGTGCGGGAAATATTGCACTTCGCAGAGTGGAGACCCTTCTTTCTTTCGGAGCAGGATTGACTGTGGTGGCTCCTGAATGGAAAGAACAGATTGCAGGATATAAAGCTGCGGGGCAGCTGACTCTGGTGGAAGGTCCATATATGAAAAGTATGATT
The DNA here is from genome assembly GCA_034086685.1 of Lachnospiraceae bacterium. Lineage (GTDB taxonomy): Bacteria > Bacillota > Clostridia > Lachnospirales > Lachnospiraceae > TWA4. The sequence continues at coordinate 5,138 of JAXDZY010000146.1, read as the reverse complement.
TCGCAGGATTATTTTATGGTGATCGCAGCGACTGATAACAGTCAGCTGAATCATGAGATCTGCTGTGAAGGCAGAAAACTGGGAATTCTGGTTAATAATGCATCAGATAAGTCCCAGTGTGATTTTTATTTTCCTGCGATTGTCAGGCAGGGCGATGTGATTGCCGGAGTGTGTGCCTGCGGAAAAAATCATGCATTGGTAAGAAGAGTTGCGGCCGGTATGAGAAACTGGCTTCAGAAATTTATGGAAGGAGAAAAAATTGATGGGTAGATCAGAAGAACTTTTTAAAAGAGCGGTTGAGGTGATTCCGGGGGGTGTAAACAGCCCGGTTCGCGCTTTTCGCAGTGTCGGTGGTACTCCCAGATTTATTGCTTCTGCTCAGGGAGCGTATATTACGGATGTGGATGGTGAAAAATATCTGGATTTTATTGGGTCGTGGGGGCCGATGATTCTTGGACATAATCATGAGTCAGTGCGGGAAAAGGTTATGGAAGCCTGCATGGATGGTCTCAGTTTTGGTGCTCCCACTGAGCGAGAAGTGGTTATGGCAGAACTGATCTGCGATATGGTTCCCGGCATGGAAATGGTGCGTATGGTCAATTCCGGTACAGAGGCAGTTATGAGTGCAATCCGTGCAGCCCGTGGTTTTACCGGGAGAAATAAAATCGTTAAATTTGCCGGTTGTTATCACGGCCACAGTGATTCGATTCTGATCAAAGCCGGTTCAGGTGTCATGGAAGGAGGAGTACCGGACAGTTCAGGTGTGACAAAAGGGTGTACTGAGGATACACTTTCAGCCGTGTATAATGATCTTTCCAGTGTTCAGAAAATTTTTGATCAGTATCCTGAACAGGTTGCTGCGATTATTGTAGAGCCGGTTGCTGCCAATATGGGTGTTGTGCCTGCGAAAAAAGGATTTCTGGAAGGATTAAGAGAATTATGTACCAGATATGGTGCTCTTCTGATTTTTGATGAAGTAATCACCGGTTTCCGCCTGGCTGCAGGTGGTGCTCAGGAATATTTCGGAATTCAGGCCGATCTGGTTACTTATGGTAAAATCATCGGAGGCGGCATGCCTGTTGGTGCCTATGGTGGACGCAGGGAAATCATGTCTGTTATTTCGCCTCTGGGACCTGTATATCAGGCGGGAACACTCAGTGGTAATCCGATTGCCATGGCAGCCGGAATCACCATGCTTACAATTTTAAAAGAAAATCCGGATATCTACCGAAAACTGAATGAGATGGGTGAATATCTGTTCAGTAATATTGCATCTATTCTGGAAGAAACAGGTGCACCCTGTACATCGAATTATGTGGGGTCTCTGGGAAATATTTTCTTTACTCCTGATCCGGTTGTCAATTATGAAACAGCACAGAAATCGGATACCGCAGAATTCGGGCGCTATTTCCATTATATGCTGGATCATCATGTTCATCTTGGACCGTCACAGTTTGAAGCGATGTTTGTGTCAGCTGCACATACAAAAGAAGATATCGATCATACGCTGGAGCTGATTCGCAGCTATTTTACAAAATAATCGTGATTGTTCAGATATAAAAATATAACAGGCATGCCGTATAGCTGAAGTTGTGCTGACCTTATGCAGGACAGAAATCATCAGCCAGTGCGCATGCCTGTTTTTATTTCGATGTATCAACAGCGTATTTTCTGATCAGTACAGAAAATGCGGCGTCATCAGTTCTCAGAAATCGGAAATAATTCCCACAGCTGTTCAGATATATTTGGAAGATTCACGTATAATACCCTGACGATAGGCATTCAGCAGTTCTTTCAAATCGCTGATCTGCTCTTTGATCAGTTTTCCGTCGTCCGTATCTGATACCAGATGGCGGTGAGAGAAGTTCTCCACAATAAGATGTTCGGAATGGATATCATCTTCATTCTGAATGGCTTCCTCTGTGGAAGTAAATGGTTTGTGGGCAGCCAGGAACATTCGTTTTGAATTGTAAACCAGCGTATAGCCTGCAATACCGGTTGTTTTCTGGTAAGCTTTTGAAAAACCACCGTCGATAATCATAAGCTTTCCATTGCACTTAACAGGATTTTCTTTGTTTTTAACAGGCACGTGTCCGTTGATGATCCTGGAAGATTTCGGATCAAGTTCAAAAGCGGTAAGAATCTTATTAATGGTTTCTTCATCTTCCAGAAGACGATAATAGGGATTCTTGACTTCCACCCATGCGCTCTCATCATCAATAAAATAGCGCTCAAAGGTTGCCATTTTGTCTTTTCCGAAAAGAGGAGAGTTTCTGTTGCACCATATGAACCACATAATATCCTGGGCATAGGATTTTTCCGGTCCCGGCGGCAGATAGTAAGCCTTTCTGCACAGAGTATCCAGTTCATCGTAAAGACATTTTCCGTACAGATGTTTTTCACCTACCTGAACTTTGATGAAATTGCCGTTTTCATCAAAAGGAACGCAGCCGTGATAAAGAAGGTTGTTATTGTAGATCAGATACAGGCTCCCTTTATCGTACAGAAAGCGCACGTGACGATTCAGCTTTTCACTGTGAGTAAAAGCCGAAATAAGACGTTCCATTACGGATTCTTCTTCGGGCGTTAATTTGTAGGGATCTGCAGGATCAATGGTGGGGAAATCAGTATCATTCAGTTTGTAGGTCTTGCCGTCCAGCACAATGGTGCCGTGTTCATAATCAATCTTATCAAGCAGAAGCCGGTCTTCCATGTGGAATTCGGGATGAGCTTTAATGACCTGACCTTCCAGTTTAAACTGAATAACAGCCATGGCTTTCTGAATACGTTTATCGGATTCCAGATCCAGTTCATTATAAGTTTCTTTATTATAATGAATATTGAAATTGGGACCGGGAGAATTTGTATAAGTAGCCATTACAAAACGCAGCAGAGGCACCAGATTGATTCCATACCCATCTTCGATGATATCAAGTTCTCCATATCGGGCGGCAAAGCGAAGAACAACAGCGATACATGCCGGATGTCCGCTGGCAGCGGCCATCCAGGTGATGTCATGATTGCCCCACTGGATATCTACGGAGTGATAATTCATAAGAGTATCCATGATAATATGAGGACCGGGACCACGATCGTAGATGTCACCCAGTACATGCAGATGAGTTACTGCCAGTCTCTGGATCGTCTGGCACAAAGCAATGATGCAGGCGGGGGCACGACCGATGTTGATTACAGTTGAAATAATGCAGTTGTAATAATCATCCTTGTCATGGTTTACATCATTTTCAAAAATAATTTCTTCAAATATGTAAGCAAAATCAGAAGAAAGCATCTTGCGGACTTTGGAACGCGTATATTTGGACGCGATTCGGCAGGTCACCTTCAAAAGGCGGTTTAAAGTAATTTTGTACCAGTCATCAATATCGCTCTCCTGCTTCTGTATTAATGCCAGCTTCTGCTCGGGGTAGTAAATCAATGTAGCCAGAAGTCTTTTATCTTTTTCACTGAGTGTGTTACCGAATTCCTCTTCGATTTTTTCTTTGATATAGCCGGAGCTGTTTTTCAGTACATGGAGAAACTGCTCATATTCTCCGTGAAGGTCGGATACGAAATGCTCGGTTCCCTTGGGGAGTGCCAGAATCGCTGACAGATTGATGATTTCCGTTGATGCTTTGGAAATAGTCGGAAAGCGGCTGGCCAGTGAACGCAGATAACGAATATCCATATTAATTGTTAATCTCCTTTCTTAAAATGGCTTTGGACAGATGATACGTACTTCTGTCCGGTTCAATGTTTTTATAGTACCACATTTGCGGAAAAAAACAAATACTTTTTCGCATTACTCACAGTTCATTCTCATAAAAACGCACTTTGTTTGTGAAAATAAACAAAATATGTAATTTGAAATAAGGTAGTAAAAAGAACCTGATATAAACAAACTCATGTTCGTATAAAAGCTTGACATGTGAGCTTATAAGTGGTACAATGTGATATATGAAACGGATTTGCAAAGGCTTGGTGTATTGTTATGAAGATTGTGTTTTTTGATATTGATGGAACATTATATTATAGAGAAGACAGGCGCAAGGTTCCCGGAAGTACTTCTGACGCAATCAGACAGATTCAGGAGGGTGGGAATCTGGCAGTAATCTGTACCGGAAGATGCATGTCCTGCATTGAACCCTATATTCAAAATATGGGATTTGACGGTTATATTGCGGGATGCGGAACCCATATTCTGTTCAGAGGTGAGGAACTGTGGTATCAGGCACTGGACCGGGAGTTTATCGTTCAGATGGACCAGATATGCCGGCAGGAGAGGGTTACACCGATATTTGAGGGAAGCAGATTTCTTTATGTGAATGAAGCGGACTGTTCGGGAGAAATATTGAAGTTCTACCGTTTTTATGAACAGTTTTACAAGGGGAGAGTGCGTCCTGTTGATTATAATGCGGCTGATATTAATAAACTGACAGTCAGACTGAATCCTGTCCCGGAAAATTCCGGTTTGGAAGCTTCTGCTTCTGATCAGGATATAGATGCCAGAAAAGTGAGGGTGGCAGCATTTGCACATGCTGCTGGTATGGAGGTCCTGGATAAGGGAGGATCAATGGAGATTTTTCCTGCAAACTGCGGAAAAGGGGCTGGAATCAGACGTTTCCTTACACTTACCGGTTATACGGGAGCTGCCACCTATGCTTTCGGCGATGGAGTTAATGATATTACAATGATGGAACAGGTGGATTTTGGAATCGCTCTGGGACATGCCCATCCCGAACTGGTTCGTGTATGCTGCTATGAAACCGATGATCTTTACCAGGATGGAATTTACAAAGCCTGTAAAAAGATGAATCTGATATCCTGAAGATGAATTGAAGATCCGGAGAATATGGAGAATGATTCTCTTTTACAAACTGGCGTTCTATCAGTGCGTGTTCATGTATTTTTTGAAAGACACCCCCTGGTTTTAGCCTGTTTTTGTGAAAAAAAACAGAATATTTATTTGCAACTTTGGTAACATGATGTTATAATCAGATTAATGCGGACTGGTAATCCGCAACCCATTGTTAAAATGAACAATTTATATACTATCTAGGAGGAATTTCCAATGGCAAGAAAAATGAAAACCATGGATGGTAACCATGCTGCTTCCCATGCTTCTTATGCTTTTACAGAAG
>JAXDZY010000097.1:0-41348 GCA_034086685.1 Lachnospiraceae bacterium | reverse complement strand
GAGGATCATGACACCAGCTTTTGTGAGGATCTGCTTCCATGGTCAGAAAAACTTCCGGATAACTGCCGGAAAACGTTTTGATTTATATGCTGCCCGATTGGGCAGCATAATTTAAAAAAGTACTGATTATAGTGCGTTTACGAAATAAAGCCGTTTTTGATTTTTTTTCATTGGAATTCATAGCAGTTCTCTCTTTCATGGTTATTTTACATAAAAGGCACTGACTGCACAGAATCTCTGTGTAATCAGTGCCTTTTTATGGCTGATCAGGTATCAGCTGGTTACATTTTCAGATTTTCTCTGGCAGTGGACAGCATCAGCTTGATACGGTTCAGCTGATTAACTTCACTGGCGCCGGGATCATAGTCTACGGCAATGATATTGGAATCAGGATACTGATGGCGAAGCTCTTTGATAACCCCCTTTCCAACCACATGGTTGGGAAGACATCCGAAAGGCTGTGTGCAGACGATATTGGGAGTTCCGCTGTGGATCAGCTCCAGCATCTCACCGGTCAGGAACCAGCCTTCACCGGTCTGATTGCCCAGTGACACAATACTCTGTGCGTACTCTGCCAGCTGTTCGATATGTACAGGAGCTTCAAAACGCTTACTGTTTTCCAGTTCAACACGGACTGTTTTGCGGAAGCGTTCGATGGCTTTGATGCCCACATTGCACAGGATCGCGCTTTTTTTCTTAAATCCCAGATTTTCCGCTTTGAAATTCATATTGTAAAAGCTGTACATAAGGAAGTCCAGCAGATCAGGAACTACTGCTTCCGCACCTTCCTTTTCCAGCAGGTCAACCAGGTAATTGTTGGCTGCCGGCAGAAACTTAACCAGAATCTCACCAACGACGCCGACTTTGGGTTTAACCATGTCTTCGTGGATCGGGAATTCGTCAAAATCATGAATGATAGCCCTGACCATCCGGTTAAACTGACCGTAGTGAATTCCATCCTGAGAGAGGAATTTGATGCAGCGTTTTTCCCATTTGCGGTGAAGCTTGTTGGCGGATCCTTTTTTGATTTCGTATGGTCTCACATGGTACAGACACCGCATGAAAATATCACCGAATACAACTGCCATCAATGCTTTTACGATCAAAGTGGGTGTGATCTGGAAGCCGGAATTTTTTTCAAAGCCCTGGAAGCTCAGAGAAATAACAGGTACCTGTTCCATATTGGCCTTTGCCAGAGCCCGGCGGATAAATCCGATATAGTTGGAAGCACGGCAGCCTCCTCCGGTCTGTGTGATAAATACGGCAACCTTATCGGGATCATATTTACCAGACTGCAGAGTATCCATAATCTGTCCTACAACAATCAGTGAAGGATAGCAGGCATCATTGTTGACGTATTTTAAGCCCGCGTCCACGGATTTTTTATTTGTACTGTCCAGCACTTCAACATGATATCCCATACTGTTCAGTACAGCGCGCAGCATACTGAAATGGATAGGAGACATCTGAGGACAGAGGATAGTATAGTCTTTTTTCATCTCTTTTGTAAATTCCACACGTTTGAGTGCAGAGGAGATGGCTTTTTTGGCTGTTCCGGCCGTCTGGCGCACGCGCAGTGCGGACAGAAGGGAACGGATTCGTATGCGGGCAGCTCCCAGATTGTTAACCTCATCGATTTTCAGTACGGTATAAATCTTTCCGGCAGCTTTCAGAATATCGCTTACCTGATCTGTTGTTACGGCATCCAGGCCGCATCCGAATGAGTTCAGCTGAATCAGGTCCAGATCTTCTCTTGTTCCTGTAAATGCAGCTGCTGCATACAGACGGGAATGATACATCCACTGATCCATTACGATAGTGGGACGGTCCACTTTACCCAGATGTGATACGGAATCCTCTGTCAGGACACAGACCCCATAGGAGGTGATCAGTTCGGGGATACCATGATTGATTTCGGGATCACAATGGTAGGGGCGGCCTGCCAGAACGATACCGTGTGTTCCTGTTTTCTCCATATAACTGAGAACTTCCTCACCCTTTTGCTGCATGTCCTTTCTGACTGCCAGCAGTTCTTCCCAGCCAGCATGAGCTGCCTCGGCAACTTCTTTGGCAGGAATGTTGAATTCATCCCTGAAAATTGCAACAAGGCGTTCTGTGATGGTTTTTTCATCTGTGAAAGACATGAAAGGGTTCATGAAACGGATTCCGGAATCATTCAGTTCCTCCACATTATTTTTGATATTTTCCGAATAGGAAGTAACAATGGGACAATTGTAATGATTCTGTGCTCCTTTTGTTTCAATCCTCTCATAAGGAATACTGGGATAGAAAATCACATCCGGTTTCTTCCTGATCAGCCAGCTGATATGTCCGTGTGCCAGCTTTGCAGGATAACATTCGGACTCACTGGGAATGGATTCAATGCCCAGTTCATACACTTTCCGGCTTGATTTGGGAGAAAGTATGACAGAAAATCCCAGATGCCGGAAAAATACAGCCCAGAAAGGATAATCTTCATACATATTCAGAACACGGGGAATACCCACTGTGCCGCGGGGGGCTTCTTTGGGAGACAGAGGTTTATAATTGAAAATCCTTTTATACTTGTAGTCAAACAGGTTGGGAATTTCTTTCTTTTTCACTTCCTGTCCCAGTCCCCGCTCGCAGCGGTTGCCGCTGATATACTGACGGCCTCCGTCAAATGTATTAACAGTCAGCAGACAGTGATTATTGCATCCCTGACAGCGGGTCATACTGGTTTCATAGTTAAGAGAGAGAATCTTCCTGCAGGGAAGCATTGTGGTTTCCATGCCGGGAGTGTAACGTTCTCTGGCAACCAGTGCAGCACCAAAAGCACCCATAATACCTGCTATATCCGGACGAATCGCTTCACAGCCGGAAATTTTTTCGAAGCTTCTTAAAACAGCATCATTATAGAAAGTACCTCCCTGAACAACAATGGATCTGCCCAGATCTTCGGGAGAAGCAATTTTTATTACCTTATATAATGCATTCTTTATAACCGAATAAGCCAGCCCTGCGGAAATGTCTGCAACAGTTGCCCCCTCCTTCTGGGCCTGCTTTACGTTGGAATTCATGAAAACCGTACATCTGGTACCCAGATCAATGGGATTTTTTGCAAACAAAGCTTCCTTTGCAAAATTCTGCACGCTGTAATTCAGAGATTTTGCGAAGGTTTCAATGAAAGAGCCGCAGCCTGAAGAGCAGGCTTCATTCAGCAGAACGTTGTCTACTGTATGATCTTTGATCTTGATACATTTCATATCCTGACCGCCGATATCCAGAATACAGTCCACGTCGGGATTGAAAAAAGAAGCTGCATAATAATGGGCAACGGTTTCAACCTCTCCTTCATCAAGCATAAGAGCTGCCTTTAATAGTGCTTCACCGTAACCGGTGGAGCAGGAGTACACAATCTGTGCCTCATCATTAATCTGGTCAGTAATCTCATGTATGGCCCGGATTGCTGTGGAAAGAGGACTTCCGTTATTGTTGTCATAGAAAGAGTAGAGCAGAGTACCATCTTCGCCCACAACAGCTACTTTTGTAGTGGTGGAACCGGCATCAATGCCCAGGAAGCAGTTTCCCTTGTAGTCAGACAGGGAAGCTTTCTTTACGGTATGCTCTGCATGACGCTTTTTAAAGGCGTCATAATCATCCTGGTTTTCAAACAGCGGATCCAGACGTTTGATTTCGAATTCCATTTTGATTCCGTTGTGAAGTCGTTCATACAGAGTCTCCATAGGAACAATTGACTGACCTTCCTGGTTCATGGCAGCCCCCATGGCTGCAAACAGATGGGAATGATCCGGTGCAATGACTTCGTCGGGCGTCAGATTCAGAGTGCGGATAAAAGCGGCTTTTAATTCGGTAAGGAAATGAAGCGGACCACCCAGAAAAGCCACATGGCCGCGTATGGGTTTTCCGCATGCCAGACCACTGATTGTCTGATTGACAACGGCCTGGAATATGGAGGCAGCCAGATCCTCTCTGGTGGCACCTTCATTGATCAGGGGCTGGATGTCAGTCTTTGCAAACACACCGCAGCGGGCAGCAATGGGATAAATAGCCTTGTAATTTTTTGCGTATTCATTGAGTCCGGCAGCATCTGTCTGCAGAAGAGATGCCATCTGATCAATAAATGAGCCGGTACCGCCTGCGCAGATTCCGTTCATACGCTGGTCAACACCGTTGGTATAATAAATAATCTTGGCGTCTTCCCCGCCAAGTTCAATAGCCACATCCGTCTGAGGAGCATAATTTTTCAGTGCTGTGGAAACAGCTACAACCTCCTGTACGAATGGAATTTCAAGATGTTTTGATAATGTAAGACCACCGGAACCGGTTATCATGGGAGCGATATCAATTGGTCCGGTTATCTCCAGGGCTTTTTTGATAAGAGAAGCCAGGGTTTCCTGAATGTTGGCATAATGCCTTTGATAATCTGAAAAAATCAGATTCTGCTCAGGATCCAGTAAAGCAACTTTTACTGTAGTGGAACCGATATCGATTCCGAGACTGTAATTCATGTTCATATTCTGCACGGCTTTATGCCGCATCCTCCTCTTCTGATATCAATTTCTGCTGAAAACAGCATTGTCATTATAATACCTTTTTTTAGGAAATTCAATCAGCAAAAACACCAGATTGTCCTGATTATAACGGAAAAACCGCAAAATATTGATAAAAACAGAGCAGGTATTCGTCTCTTTTCCGTAATCTTTCATGTTCCGGAGCATAGTGCATCTTGCTGAAATCCTGTCGATATCAGGGAAGCAGTTGACAAAAAAATGAATCAATTTTATAATTTACACAGTTACTGTGCCGCAGATGGCAGAGAAAACTAACATTTGCAGGAAGGAGTTTTAACTGCTATGGTTAAATACTACAGATCAGTAGATAATATACTGATGGAAGAAAGCTCTGCCAGAGAAAACAGCTGGATTGCTCTTACCAATCCCACAGCAGGTGAGATTCTGGATGTGGCAGAAGAAAATGAGATCATTGTCAGCGATCTGAAAGCTGCATTGGATGATGAGGAACGGTCACGTATTGAGGTGGAAGATGATTATACCATGATTCTGGTTGATATTCCCACAATTGAACAGAGGGATGATAGGGACTGGTATATTACAATTCCCATGAGTATTATTGTTAAGAATGACCGCATCATTACCGTGTGCCTGCAGGATACTCCTGTTCTCAAGTCTTTTGTGGACGGACGGGTGAAGCATTTCAGTACTGGCTGGCGCAGCCGGTTTATTTTACAGATTCTTTACAGAAATGCCTCATGGTTTATCCATTATCTGCGTATGATAGATAAGGAAAGCGATGCCATGGAGGAAAAACTGGGGGATGGTACCACCAGAAATCAGGAGCTGATAGAGCTGATGGGTCTGGAAAAGTCTCTGGTGTATTTTAAGACTTCTCTCCGTTCCAACGAAGTGGTGCTGGAAAAACTGCTGAAATTGCCTCGTTTTGAAAAATATCCGTCAGATGAGGATCTTCTGGAGGATGTTATTATTGAGAACAAGCAGGCCATTGAGATGGCCAATATCTATTCCGGGATTCTGGAAGGTATGATGAATGCATTTTCTTCGGTTATTTCCAATAATCTGAATCAGGTCATGAAGATTCTGGCAGCAGTTACGATCGTGCTGTCGATTCCGACCATGGTGTCCAGCTTTTATGGTATGAATGTGAATGTGGCCGGTATGCCATTTTCGGGAAGCGTAGATGGATTTCTGATCATTATTATATTTTCTCTGATTCTGTCTCTGATTGTGGCACTGATTTTGAAAATCAAGCATATGTTTTGAAGGAGTGTAGCGAAGATATATGAACTGGTTACAGAAACTGGAGCGGAAATTTGGGAGGTATGCCATTCATAACCTGATGGCATATGTAATTATGTTGAATATTGCGGGATTTGTCCTGATACAGGTCCAGCCGGTGTTTTATTATCAGTATCTTCAGCTGAGTGTGGAGAAAGTTCTGCAGGGACAGATCTGGAGGCTGGTTACTTTTCTGCTGGATCCTCCTGCAGGCAATATAATCAATATGATTTTCTTCTGTCTGCTGTACTATACCATCGGAATTTCACTGGAGAATACCTGGGGAGCTTTCCGATTCAATCTGTATTATTTTTCCGGGATTTTCTTCCATATACTGGCGGCATTTCTGGTTTACGGAATCTGGGGATATGATATGCAGCTGAATCTGATGTATCTGAACATGTCTCTGTTCCTTGCATTCGGTGCTGAATTTCCGGATTACGAGATTCTGTTGTTCTGGATTTTGCCCATTAAGATGAAATGGCTGGCAATTGTGGATGGACTGTGGCTGGCTGCCACCATTGTGGGCGGTTTTCTGACAATATTTTTCACACCGGAGTTAATTGGAGTGAATTCTTCAGCTGCTTCTGCAGTGGCAGCACTTATTGCGACAGCGAATTTTCTGCTGTATTTTTTCAGCAGCAGCAGATTTGCCCGGTATTCGCCCAGACAGGTGAAGCGCAGGGCAGATTATCAGAAAAAGGTGAAAATGGCTGCTCCCAAAGGGAAAGGGGGCACAAGGCACAGATGTGCTGTCTGCGGACGGACGGAAAAAGATGGTGAGGATCTGGAATTCCGTTTCTGTTCCAAATGTGACGGTGCATATGAATACTGCCAGGACCATTTATATACACACAAACATGTAACAAAAAGCTGATAAGCCGCTGCCTGCCCAGGCGGTCATTATCAGCACCCAAAAAGGAAAGGAAATTATTCAAGATGAGGAAAACTAAGATTATTTGTACCATGGGACCTGCTGTAGATGATCCTGAGGTTATGAAATCATTGATAAAAAATGGTATGAATGTTGCCAGATTTAATTTTTCTCACGGTACACATTCTGAGCAGAGAGAGCGTTTTCAGCAGCTGAAAAGACTCAGAGAGGAACTTGGAATTCCGGTTGCAGCTCTGCTGGATACAAAAGGACCTGAGATCAGAACAGGCCTTCTGAAAGAAGGTAAAAAAGTAAAACTGGAACAGGGACAGGAGTTTATTCTGACAACCCGCAATGTGGTTGGTGATGCAGGATGTGTGCAGATCAATTATGACGGTCTCAATGAAGATGTGGAGCCCGGCAATCAGATTCTGATCGATGATGGTCTGATCGGTCTGGAAGTTGTATCCGTAGAAGGCCCTGATATTCACTGTATTGTGTCCAACGGCGGTGAACTGGGTGAAAGAAAAGGCGTTAACGTACCCAATGTTAAGATCAATCTGCCTGCGATCACCGATAAGGACAGAGATGATATTATTTTCGGTATTGAACAGGGATTTGATTTTATCGCTGCTTCCTTTGTCCGCAATGTGGATGCAGTGCTGGAGATTCGTGAGATCTTACAGGAATACGGTGCCAGTGACATCAAGATCATCTCCAAAATTGAGAATCGTGAAGGTGTGGATAATATTGATTCAATCATTAAAGCCAGCGATGGAGTCATGGTAGCCCGGGGTGATCTGGGTGTGGAAATTCCTCCGGAAGAGGTTCCTTATATTCAGAAAACTATTATCAGGAAATGCAATGATCAGTTTAAAACTGTAATTACCGCAACACAGATGCTGGATTCCATGATCCGTAATCCACGTCCCACCAGAGCAGAGGTTGCGGATGTTGCCAATGCAGTATATGATGGAACAGATTGTGTTATGCTTTCGGGTGAAACTGCTGCCGGTAAATATCCGGTGGATGCTCTGGATATGATGTGCAAGATCTGTGAGAATGCAGAATCCCATCTGGATTATGAAACCATTATCTCCGAGAGAAGAAAATACAGAAGAAGAGGCATTTCAACTGCAGTAGTTTATGCAGCTGCAGCAACGGGCCTTCATATGAATGCCAAGTATATTGTAACACCCACTTTAAGTGGATTTACAGCCAGAATGATGGCCAAGTTCAGACCTCATTGTCCTATACTGGCATTGAGCCCCAGTGAAGAAAATCTTCGCAAGATGCAGATTCTGTGGGGCGTTACTCCCATGCCTTCCGAGATGCTGCATGGAGATGGCGCTGCTGTTATCGATTCTGCCTATGAGATTATTCAGGAGTCCGGACTTGTTGAGCCCGGTGATACAGTTATCATTACAGCCGGTGTAGTATCCAAAAATGAACATGTTGTAAAAGGTGTGACCAATACCATGCAGGTGCTGACTGCAAGATAATGATATAGCAGGGATCTTAATTGATCAGGTATACAGGGCGGAGAAGCTGTCGTTTTGTGCGGCAGCTTTTCCCTGTCTATATGAAAACGCCGCAAAATTAAAATGTAAGGAAGGATTGTGTGGGAAAATTTCTGTTTATTGCTGAAAAACCGAGCGTGGCTCAGGAATTTGCAAAAGCTCTTAAGGAACCCATGAGGCGAAATAACGGTTATCTGGAATCGTCTCACTATGTGATAACCTGGTGTGTGGGTCATCTGGTGACTATGAGTTACCCGGAAGCATATGACCCTGCACTGAAAAGCTGGAGACTTGATACGCTGCCTTTCATTCCGAAAGAATATAAGTATGAAATCATTGATCAGGTTAAGGATCAGTTTGAAATTGTAAAAAGCCAGCTGAACCGTACAGATGTGGATGTGATCTATGTCTGCACGGACTCCGGGCGGGAGGGAGAATACATATATCGTCTGGTGGAGCAGATGGCAGGTGTATCCGGGAAAACACGTAAACGTGTCTGGATCGATTCACAGACAGAGGAAGAAATCCTGAAAGGGATAAAAACAGCCAGAGATCTTTCTGAATATGACAATCTGGCGGCATCTGCCTATATGCGTGCCAGGGAAGATTATCTGATGGGTATTAATTTTTCCAGATTGCTTACTCTTGTATACGGCAGGGAAATCAGCCAGGTTACAGGCAGCAGTCATACGGTAATTTCCGTGGGACGTGTCATGACCTGTGTTCTGGGGATGGTGGTAAAACGGGAACGAGAGATCCGCAATTTCGTAAAAACCCCTTTTTATCGTGTGCTGGCCAATGTGGACTGCGGAGGATATCAGGTAACAGCGGAGTGGAAAGCTGTGGAAGGAAGCCGTTATTTTGCTGCTTCGAAGCTTTATAAAGACAATGGGTTTCTGCAGAAGGAAGATGCACAGGCCATGATCGATCATCTGTCGGATCCCTGGCCGGCTCAGGCTGTTGTCTGTCTGAAGGAGAAAAAAAAGGAGAAGAAGAATCCTCCCCTCCTTTACAACCTGGCGGAATTGCAAAATGACTGTTCAAAACGACTGAAAATCAGTCCTGATACCACACTGAAAATTGTGCAGGAGCTTTATGAGAAGAAACTGGTTACATATCCCAGAACAGATGCACGTGTTCTATCCACCGCTGCAGCAAAAGAAATCGAAAGGAATATCAAAGGTCTCACCGGGCTGTCTTCCACAGGCAGATTTGCACAGGAAATACTGGATAAAGGTAGCTATAAAAATATTTCCAGAACGAGATATGTTAATGATAAGCAGATTACAGACCACTATGCTATTGTTCCCACCGGTCAGGGACTGAGAACCCTTAAAAGTCTGAAGGGATATGCCGGACAGGTATATGATATGATTGTGCGCCGCTTTCTGAGTATTTTTTATCCGGCGGCTGTCTATGATAAGTATTCACTGGCTTTTCAGGTGAAAGAGGAAAAGTTTTTTGCAGGACTCAAACTGTTATCTGAAGAGGGATATATGGCTGTTACCGGCGAAAACCAGATCAGGAAAAAAAGTCCTGAGCCCGGAGAGGATGACACAAAAACCATGACCGTTCAGGATCAGACAGCATTTCTTGAGGCATTGAAGAAGATCAGAAAAGGTGATGTATTTCCGGTGGAGTCTTTCCAGATTAAAGAGGGAGAAACTTCACCACCCAGACGTTATAATTCCGGTACCATGATTCTTGCAATGGAAAATGCAGGGCAGCTGATTGAAGATGAGGAGCTTAGGGAGCAGATTAAAGGAAGTGGTATCGGAACCTCTGCCACCAGGGCGGAAATTCTGAAAAAGCTGTTTAATATCCGCTATCTGAGTCTGAACGGAAAAACACAGGTCATCACGCCAACCATGCTGGGAGAGATGGTTTATGAGGTGGTCAATGATTCAATCGTTCATCTGTTGAATCCCGAACTGACTGCCAGCTGGGAGAAAGGTCTGACTTATGTGGCGGAAGGAACGATCACCACGGGGGAATACATGGAAAAACTCACAGGCTTCATTGTACGCAGAACGGAAAAAGTCCGCACCAGAAGAAATGTCAGTGCCATTCAGCGTAATTTTCATATGGTGCAGCAGTATTATTCCGATACAGGCAATATTAAAAAACAGTAAATATCAGGAGGTATCTGAAATGGAAGAATTAAAAACAGTAAATCTTTACGATCTGACTCATACAAAGGCAGCAGGTCTTCTGGAGAAGACCGTATATCCCTGGGAAGCTCTGGCCGGAATCGGTGATCTGATTCTTGAGCTGGGACCGCAGCTTCCAGGGGATCGTTACGAAGAAAGAGGGGAACATATCTGGATTGCCAGATCGGCAAAAGTGGCTCCCACCGCGTCCATCACAGGACCTGCCATCATCGGAGAGGAGACGGAGATTCGCCACTGTGCTTTTATCCGGGGCAATGCGCTGGTAGGCGATCATGCAGTTGTGGGGAATTCCACAGAATTGAAAAATGTGATCATTTTTGATAATGTACAGGTTCCCCACTATAATTACGTTGGTGATTCCATTCTGGGATATAAATCCCACATGGGAGCAGGTTCCATTACATCCAATGTAAAATCCGATAAAAAACAGGTGGAAATACATACACCGGAAGGCAATCTTGTCACCGGCCGCAAAAAAGTCGGTGCGCTTGTGGGTGACGGTGTGGAAGTCGGATGCGGCAGCATCCTGAACCCGGGCACTGTAATCGGACGAAACAGCAATATTTATCCTCTCTCCAGTGTCAGGGGATTTGTACCGGCCGATTCCATTTATAAAAAACAGGGTGAAATCGCAGCCAAGGTACAGGATTAACGGCAGTTATTTCTTTGTTTTGTCAGCAGAAACTGATTTAATTCCGCTCCGAAAAGCATGATGCAGATACAAAAATAGATCCACAGAAGAAGCAGAAGAAGTGCGCCCAGGCTTCCGTATATGTGAGAATAATTGGTAATATTCTGGATATAGAATTCATAGCAGAAGGAAAAGATGATCCAGGCTGTTGCGGAAAAAGCAGCCCCCCAGAACTGGTCGCGAAATCGCAGCTTTCTGCCGGGGTAAAATGTATAGAGAGTCATGAAAAAAAGGATCAGAATAGGTACAGCTGCCAGAAGACGGAACTGCAGGAACAGTTTCAGGATGTGATACAGGGGCGGAAGAAACCGTCCGATCAGTTTCTGAATACTGCTGCCGAACATGAGTACTACAATTGTAAAAAACAGGACAGCAATCAGAATGATCATGTAAAAAAAACTGATCAGTCTGGCTTTTACAAAGCCGTTTCCTTTCTGATTTCCGTAGATTTCGTTAAGTCCGCGCTCAATGGCATAGACTCCTTTGGAGGAACTCCAGAGAGCACCGATCAGGGACACGGAAATCAGAGCTCCGCTGGACTGGATATAAAGTTCGCTGATGATATAGGATATGGTCCTGTAAAACTGTTCATTTCCGATTTTTTCCAGAAGCTCAAAAAGTGTTTTCAGCACACTGGGCGACAGAAACTGAAATACATTCAGAATTGCCATCAGAAAAGGAATTACGGACAGCTGCAGAAAGAATGCAGCCTGTGCTCCGTAAACAGTTACTTTTTTTTCAACGATTTCATTTTTCAGCTGGAATAAAGTGATAAATAGATTCATGGATTCTTCTCTTTCCGGATTATGTGCAGGCTCTCAACCATGAGCAAATAATCCTTGACATTCATGGATTTAATGATATTATATTATAATGTATGGAAAATAAAATCAAGTAAAAGCGTTGAAGGCGTTGGATTTATTCCTGCAGTAGATGCGATATATTCCGTCAGAGAGAGACAGCCACCGGCTGAAAGCTGTTTCAGGTTCTGTATCGTGTTGAATTTCCCGCCCGAGCTTCTGTACTGAACGAAGCTTTCATCTGAATCCATTGTGTATGTCTGCGGTTATGTTTTTATCCGCTTTTCGAAGGCTTTCTATTAAGTACAGACGTGATGCACGTTACGCATGTAAGTGTCTGCTGCAAGTGCGGCAGGAATCAGGGTGGTCCCGCGGAAATAAGATGATTCGTCCCTTATCCAGTTATGGATAGGGGATTTTTTATGTGGCAGAATACCGTTTGCCGCCATATTTGTTCCGTGGGGACCGCAGAGCCTGCCCCGACAAGTCCGGGTATTGCGGCGGTCAGAAAAATAAAGAGATGGTACTATTCAGAAAGGATATCAGGTATGAAAGAAAAACTTGAAGGCATTAAAAAGGAAGCACTTGACTTAATTGATGGTGCTGACAAAATGGACAAACTGAATGAAGTAAAAGTTGCCTACCTGGGTAAAAAGGGTCAGCTGACTGCTCTGTTAAAGGGCATGAAAAATATAGCTCCGGAAGAAAGACCTGCATTTGGCCAGATGGTAAATGAAGTGCGTTCTCAGCTGGAGAATGTACTGGAAGAAAAGAAACGTGCACTGGCAAAGGCTGCCAGAGAAGCACAGATGAAATCAGAGTGTATCGATGTTACTCTTCCTGCCAGAAAGCAGGCAGCGGGCCACAGACATCCCAATCATGTGGCACTGGATGAAGTAGAACGTATTTTTATCGGTATGGGTTATGAAGTGGTGGAAGGACCTGAAGTGGAATATGATTACTATAATTTCGAAGCTCTGAATATTCCTGCCAATCACCCCGCCAAGGATGAACAGGATACTTTCTATATCACAGATAAGATTCTGCTGAGAACCCAGACATCACCGGTTCAGGTAAGAACCATGGAAAAACAGCCTCTGCCTATTCGAATGATCGCCCCCGGACGTGTATTCCGTTCCGATGAGGTAGATGCAACACATTCCCCTTCCTTCCATCAGATTGAAGGTATGGTCATCGATAAGAATATTACATTCGCTGACCTGAAAGGTACCCTGCAGCAGTTTGCAAAGGAAATGTTCGGTGAGGATACCAAGGTTAAATTCCGGCCTCATCATTTCCCTTTCACAGAACCCAGTGCGGAAGTGGATGTAACCTGTTTCAAATGTCACGGTAAGGGCTGCCGTTTCTGCAAAGGAGAAGGCTGGATCGAAATTCTGGGCTGCGGCATGATTCATCCCCGTGTACTGGAGATGAGCGGCATTGATCCCAATGAGTATTCGGGATTTGCCTTTGGTGTTGGTCTGGAGCGTATTGCCCTGTTGAAATATGAAATTGATGATATGAGACTTTTATACGAAAATGATATTCGTTTCCTGAAACAGTTTTAAGAGAGAGAGGTTAGACAGATGAATACACCTTTATCATGGATAAAAGCATATGTACCGGATTTAAAGGCAGAACCTCAGGAATTCTGTGATGCCATGACTATGTCCGGAACAAAAGTAGAGAATTATGTATGTCTGGATAAAAATCTGGAGAAAATCGTAGTAGGCCGGATTGAATCCATCGAGAGACATCCTGATGCAGATAAGCTGGTGGTATGTCAGGTAGATATCGGTACGGAAATGATCCAGATCGTTACCGGTGCACCCAATGTATTTGTGGGAGCAAAAGTACCTGTTGTGCTGGCAGGAGGCAAGGTTGCAGGTGGTCATGACGGCGGTCCCATGCCCGAGGACGGTATCAAAATCAAAAAAGGAAAATTAAGAGGAGTACCTTCTTTTGGTATGATGTGTTCCATCGAGGAACTGGGATCCAGTCGTGAAATGTATCCTGACGCACCGGAAAACGGCATTTATATTATGAAAGATGACGCTCCCGTGGGGGCAGATGCACCCGGGCTGCTGGGACTGCGTGACAGTGTATTTGAATATGAAATCACATCCAACCGTGTGGACTGCTTCAGTGTGATCGGTATTGCAAGAGAAGCAGCGGCAACTTTTGGCCTGCCTTTCTATCCTCCTGTTCCTGAAGCAAAAGGAAATGGTGAAGATGTACATGATTATGTGGAGGTTGAAGTAAAGGATGATGAGCTTTGCCCCAGATATTGTGCAAGAATGGTAAAAAATATCAAGATCGGTCCCTCACCGGAGTGGATGCAGAGACGTCTGGCAGCCTGTGGTATCCGTCCCATTAACAATCTGGTCGACATTACCAACTATGTTATGGAAGAATATGGTCAGCCCATGCATGCATTTGACTATGATACCATTGCCGGACATAAAATTGTTGTAAGGCGCGCAGAAGACGGTGATACTTTCCAGACTCTGGACGGGCAGATGAGAAATCTGGATCATGATATTCTTATGATCTGTGATGCGGAAAAAGAGATCGGTATTGCAGGTATCATGGGTGGTGAAAATTCCAAGATCACAGATGATATCAAAACTGTGTTATTTGAAGCAGCATGCTTCGACGGAACCAATATCCGTCTTTCATCCAAACGTCTGGGTATGAGAACAGATGCTTCCGCCAAGTTTGAAAAAGGACTTGATCCCAACAACGCAGAAGATGCCATCAACAGAGCATGTCAGCTGGTGGAAGAACTGGGCTGTGGTGAGGTTGTAGGCGGTATGGTGGATCATTACCCTGTAAAGAGACAGCCCAGCCGTGTTAAATTTGAGCCTGAGCGCATCAATCAGCTGCTGGGAACCGATATTTCCAGAGACGATATGCTGGAAACCTTCAGAAAACTGGATCTGGAGTATGATGCAGAAACAAATGAAGTGGTGGCTCCCACATTCCGTCAGGATCTGCTCTGTGGTGCTGATCTGGCAGAAGAAGTGGCACGTATTTTCTGCTATGAAAATATTCCCATGACTCTTCCCTCAGGAGAAGCGACTGCGGGCAAAAAGTCTTTCAAACAGCGTATTGAGGATATTGCAAAGGATGTGGCAGAATACAATGGCTATTCAGAAGCCATGACCTACTCCTTTGAGAGTCCCAGGGTGTTTGACAAACTGTGTCTGTCACAGGATAACCCCATGAGACAGGCTATTACAATCATGAATCCTCTGGGCGAAGATTACAGTATCATGAGAACTTCTGCTCTGAACGGTATGCTGACTTCACTGGCTACCAACTATAACAGAAGAAATAAAGGCGTAAGACTGTATGAACTGGGCAATATTTATCTGCCCAAGGCACTGCCTCTGACAGAATTGCCGGATGAAAGAATGCAGCTGATGTTTGGATTCTACGGTTCCGGTGATTTCTACGACATGAAAGGTGTCGTGGAAGAGTTTTTTGACAAGATCGGAATGACAGGAAAAGTAACATACGACCCGGCTCAGAAGAAGGAATTCCTGCATCCGGGCCGTCAGGCGGATATTATTTACGGAGGTAAATGTGTCGGTTTCCTGGGTGAAATACATCCCGATGTGGCAGATAATTACGGAATTGGTGACAGACCTTATGTGGCAGATATTGACATGCCCTCCATTCTGGAATTCGCAACCTTCGACAGAAAGTACGAAGGTATTGCCAGATTCCCTGCTCTGACCCGCGATATCAGTATGACCATTGAAAAAGATGTAACAGTGGGCAAACTGGAAGAAATCATCGAAAAGAAAGGCGGAAAGTTGCTGGAGCACTGCAATCTTTTTGATGTTTATGAAGGAAGCCAGATTAAGGAAGGTTTCAAATCCGTAGCATTCAGCCTTTCCTTCCGTGCCAAGGACAGAACACTGGCAGATACGGAAGTTAATGAAATCATGGACAGAATTCTGAAATCCCTGAAGGAAATCGGAGCTGAGCTGAGAGCATAGTTTTTTGGAATCATATGCAGGTTTGAACTGTGTCCACGGGACGCCGCAAACGCACAACGATTTACATTGTGCGTTTGCGGCTGTTTTTTACAGGTATATGAGAAAAAAACTCAATGCACTGAAAAACGATTGACAAACAGCTGGGGAATGTATAAACTACACATAGTTAGTTAATACTAACAATGAGAATGATAAATTGAATAACAGGATTTCACGTAGTATTTGGAGTGGCTCTGAATAGTTACATTGATTTTCACCAATACTATGGAAGTCTGGATAATATACGCCTGCAGGCGTTTTCTTTAGCAATATGAGTTAGTATAAGCTAATTGTGAAAGGGGCAGTCAATATGTCAGATGAAATGATTATTCGCCATTGTTCTCCCACACTTGCGGGAATAAAAACCGGCAATGTTTTTACCTGTTCTTATTCAGATAAAAAGGAATTGCTTTCAGCGGTTCGTTCCCTGAACAGAAGGCTTCTGCCGAAAGGTGTGCGGGTGATTCCGCTTCGTATATCCGCTGACCGGGTTTTACTTTATACTTACCGTCCGGACAGACTGGAGAATGATCTGGCAGCGAAAGAAGCGGCCGAGATTCTTGAACAATATGGGTACTCATCAGATGATTCAGGCAAATGTGTTGTTCGCCTGAGTCAGCGGTTGAAGGAATCACAAGGATTCCCTCATGAAATCGGATTATTTCTCGGATATCCACCGGAGGATGTACGCGGATTCATAGAAAATCGCGCCGGAGGGTATAAATTTACCGGATACTGGAAAGTATATGGGGACGAACAGAGTGCGAAAAAGAAATTTGAAACGTACAGAAAATGTACGGATGTATACTGCTCTCAATGGGCAAAAGGTAAAAGTATTGAGCGGCTCACAGTAGCTGTTTAATATAAAGTGCTGTTGCCCGGGCCGGGCAAATCAACTGGAAAAGCCCTGGCAGCAGGTGAAAATGAAGAAAGGCTGGTATATAATATGAGCAAAATTGCAGTTGTTTTTTGGAGTGGAACAGGCAATACGGAGCAGATGGCTTCTGCTGTTCTGGAGGGAGCAAAGGAAAAGGGAGCGGAAGCTGTTTTATTTGGAGCAGCAGAATTCAGTGCTTCCATGCTGGGTGATTATGACGCGGTGGCATTCGGTTGCCCCGCCATGGGGGATGAGGTATTGGAAGAAGATGAATTTCAGCCCATGTGGGATAGCTGCGAGGGTAATCTGACCGGCAGAAAGATTGCATTATTTGGTTCTTATGGCTGGGGAGATGGAGACTGGATGAATAACTGGGAAGAATCCTGCAGAAATGCAGGGGCAGTGATGGCATGCGACAGCGTAACCTGCAACGAGGAGCCGGATGAGGATGCACTCGTTGCGTGCAGGGCGCTGGGAGCTGCTCTGGTGTAGGACGAAAGAAAAGATTTCTTTGTTCAACTGTATTATACCGAAGAATTTTATGTAACAAAAAGGCAGGCCGTCAGGCATGCGGATTCTGACGGGAAATGTTGTTTTCCCGGGAATTCCGTATGTCTGACGGCCTGTGCTTTGCAGATAAATCTTTCTGCAGACGATTTCTAACAGTCTTTTTGCCATTTAGAAAGAATTGTTGACAAAATAGCTCATGATTTCTTCCAGTTTTTCTCTTAAAGCATCAGCTTCGATTCCGTCTGCCACAGCCAGCAGGTTGCACTTTACTTTAGTCGGATCGGTTTCGGTACTTTCTTTGGATTCTGAACGGTAAATATCCCGGCCGAGCATGTTCATGATAACCGTATGCTGATTGTCCTTCAGACTGGCTTTCATCTGCATGGGTACGCCGCCCAGCTCTTTGATATACAGAGCCACATCCTTCATGGACAGATTCATGTTGACCTCTGCAACCGGCAGCGATACGGTGGTATAAGCGGTCATGGTACCCAGAAGATGTCCGCTCATGGTGCCGATCATAACCTGGTTTCCGCCGTGCTGATGGTTATGACCGCATCCGCATCCATTGCCGTGTTCGTGATCATGCTCATGATGTTCACATCCGCATCCATCGCCGTGTTCGTGTTCATGCCCATGATGGCTGCATCCACATCCTTCCTCATGATACAATCCCCTGATATGCTTTTCCTTCTCCATTTTAATTCCTCCAGTAATATGAAATACAGTAAGCTGCTTTGCGGCAGCTTTTGTTTCCATAAGTATAATATTAAACGGATAAAAGCACAAGTACAATCCGTAATCACAATTATGGAAATTCGGAATTATTTTTCGAGGTGCGTACAGCCAGTCTGTGTACAGCTTTTTTGTTAACGGGGATTTTGGGATGCTCTGTTTTCAATCAGTTCATGCAGCTTGCGCAGTGCATCCTGAATTCCACCCGTTTCGTGAATCAGACCTGCCTGGACGGCTTCTTCTCCAATTAAGATGGTTCCCAGGTCTTTGGTCAGTTTGGTGTTTTCCATCATCATATTTTCCAGCTGCTTTTGAGAGGTATTGCTGTGTGCGGCGATAAAACCGGTGATCCGGTCCTGTATCCGTTTGTTGTATTCGTAAGTCTGGGGAGCTCCGATGACCCGGCCGCTCATCTGAACAGGATGAACGATCATGGTGCCGGTGGGTACGATGAATGACCAGGTGGTGCTGACTGCCAGAGGGACTCCGATAGAATGACTGCCGCCAAGAATCAGTGATACGGAGGGCTTGCTCAGTGATGCAATCATTTCTGCAATACTGAGTCCCGCATCCACATCACCGCCTGTGGTATTCAGCAGGATCAGAAGGCCGTCTGTATCTGCATCATCCTCAATCAGCGCCAGACGGGGCAGGATATGTTCATATTTGGTAGTTTTTACCTGAGATCCTGCAGCATCATGTCCTTCAATCTCGCCAATGATGGTCAGAAGATGAATATTATGGGAAGTACGGTTATCATTCAGAAAAGCTTCTCCTGTATCGTATATCAGCTGGGAACGCCGGGCGGGCATATCCACTGAATCAGAATCTGATTCACGGCAGCTGCTGCAGTTTTCTTCTGAAATTTTCCCTGTACATGCATTGTTTGTATTGTATTCGACGTTTTTAATGTTATGATCCATTATATATAAAATCCTTTCTTAAAAATTCAGTCATCAGTTGGAGACAGCCGGAAAAATCTTCCGGAGTTCCGAACAGATGCAGCGTTGATTTCATTTTAGAATGTCCGTTAAATACCGTAAATATACCTGCATGGTTTTGTTTCGTTACAAAACAGTTGAGTTCTGAAATCAAATAGGCTATAATAATTCAATATGCAAAAAAACAGGGAGAATTTGAGGTGAGTTAATGGCTTCTGATGTAACTGGCAAAAAGAAGACGCAAAAGAGGTCTTCTTCTGCCGGAAGTGCTGCCGGAAGCAGAAATGGCAGTACGGGCAGGAGTAAAAATACCGGTAAAAGTAACAGTGCAGGTAAAAACAGCAGCAAAAAGACTGTGGGAGGCAGGAAAAGCAGCAATTTGGCCAAAGCAGGAAACAGCAGAGGCAGCAGCAGAAAAATCCCGGAAAAAAACATAGAGAAAGACAGAACAGCCGGGAGAAAAACCGGTTTTCTTTTCGAAGATGAAAGACGGCAGAAACTTGGAGATGAGATCCGCTTTTTTGTGGCAATCGGAATTACGATTCTGCTTACCATGTGCAATTTCCATTATTGTATGGATGTTGGAAATATCGTCTATTTTATATTGCATGGATTATTTGGCTGGCTGGCGTATATTCTTCCTTTTGTTCTTCTGGGAATTTATCTGTTTATGATTCCCAATCGGGAGAATCTGGAAGCATCCCTAAAAGCAAAACTGGTTCTTTTGTTGTTTGTGGAGTTTTGCTGGCTGTTTCATTTTGTAGGGATCAAGGATTCACAGACATTTTCACCGATTGTCTATTTTAAAGAAGGGCAGGAGGGAATCAACGGAGGACTGATAGGAGGTCTGTTTTCCGGTCTTCTAGAGAATCTGATCGGCTCGGTGGCCACCGTTCTGATTATTTTTCTGGCTATGCTGATCACGGTTATTATTTTAACCGAGCGGTCTGCGGTACATACCATACAGAAATGTGTCGGAATGTTCCATTCCTTTACCGGAGGTAAATTCCGGAATATAAAGGAACGGCTGCAGGAAATATTTTTTTATGAGGAAGAGGATGAGGATGAAGATGAATCGGAGTCGGAATACGAACACGATGACAGCAATAAAACGGATTACAGTGATAATACCGGCAATTCTGAAACCACAGACAGAGCTGATTTCGGTATAAAAAAACAGAATCTGAACCGGCGGTGGAAGTCTGCCGGAACTCCTCGCAAAACAACGGAGTTTTTTACGGAAAAATTTCCTTTTATGAATGATGAGGCCGGATATTCAGGCAGAGTTCAGAAATCAGATCAGACATATGAGACAGATGGAGAATATTCGGTAAGCAAAGAATTCTCCAGAGAATTTTCTGATGAAAGAAAAACCGAACAGGATTTCTTTGATGGAAACTGGAGAAAGGGGTTTGCTTCATCCATGAAGGAAAAACGCCGGGAAAATGATACTCCGGAAGATTCTTCTGTTAAAGCAGATGATACGACATCAATGGATGTACATGCATCAGTGCCGCATGCATCGGCACGGGTAACTATTGAAAGGGATTCCCGTTCTCTGGCTGAAATGGGCTTTGAGGATATTCTGGAGGAAGAAAAAACTCAGGTGACAGGTTCAATTGATGATTTTATCGTGTATAATGGAATCATACAGTCAGCAGAAAATGCGGATGAAGCCTCTGTCAATGATGAGCCTGTATTTGACATGGAAAAAGCGGAAGATTTCCAGGTACCTCAGGAAGATACGTTTATTTCAGACAGAGAGTATGATATGCCGGACAATGTAATCTCTGATTCTCCGGTTCCTTCCGAACGTGCAGTTGATATTACCGAACATGTGATACTTCCGGAAGAGGGACCGGTTATGAGGAGTACACCATCATCTGATCCGGGTATCTGGAGACAGAAATCAGGTGACAGTTCAGGAGGCAAAAGCCGTGAGACCTCCGGGGCGGTTACTTTCAGCAGCAAACCGCAGCCCCGTCCGAAAAAGCCTGTGATAAAGAAACCCTATGTATTTCCGCCGGCGAATCTGCTGAAACGCAATACTGCATTTAACGGAGGCCTTACAAAAGTCCACAGGGAGATTCAACAGAAGCTCTATGACACACTGCAGAGCTTTGGGGTGAAAGTTAATATGGGTATGATTTCCGTGGGTCCCGCGGTTACCCGGTATGAGCTGGAACCGGAGCCGGGTGTGAAAGTAAGCCGTATTGTGGCTTTGCAGGATGATATCAAGCTGGCTCTGGCGGCGCCGGATATCCGTATTGAAGCTCCGATACCCGGTAAATCGGCTATCGGTATTGAAGTGCCCAACCATGAGAACACGGTGGTCGGTTTCCGTGAACTGATTGAGGCGGAGATTTTCCGGGATCATCCTTCCAAAGTTGCTGTGGCAGTGGGACGTGATATCAGCGGTCAGATTATTGTGGCCGATCTGGCAAAGATGCCTCATCTATTGATAGCAGGTGCCACCGGTTCCGGTAAATCCGTATGTATCAATACCCTGATCATGAGTATTATTTACAAGGCAACTCCGGATGAGGTGAAGCTGGTCATGGTGGATCCCAAGGTGGTGGAACTGAGTATTTACAATGGGATTCCTCATCTTCTGGTGCCGGTGGTGACAGATGCAAGAAAGGCTGCCAATGCACTTCGATGGGCTGTGGATGAAATGAATGACCGCTATAAGAAATTTGCGGAATACAATGTCCGTAATATTGAAGGGTACAACGAGCATCTCCGGAAAGAAAAGGCAAAAGATCCTTCCAACGAGGAACCTTATCTGTATCAGATGGTTATCATTGTGGATGAGCTGGCTGATCTGATGATGGTTGCCCAGAATGAAGTGGAAGAAGCCATCTGCCGTCTGGCTCAGATGGCTCGTGCGGCAGGTATTCATCTGGTACTGGCTACTCAGAGACCCTCTGTGAATGTTATCACGGGTCTGATCAAGGCCAATGTACCTTCAAGAATAGCATTTGCCGTATCTTCAGGCGTGGATTCCCGAACCATAATCGATATGAATGGTGCGGAAAAGCTTCTGGGGAAAGGTGATATGCTCTTTTATCCCTACGGACTGCCCAAACCGGTCCGCGTACAGGGAGCATTTATTTCAGATGAAGAGGTTTCACGTGTAGTAGGCTGGCTGCATAAAAATAACGGTGAAATTTCCGGGCAGGAGATGATGGAAAAGATGATCACCAGTGTTTCGGAGAGTGCCGCAGTGAAAACGGAACGGGACGAATATTTTGAAAGCGCCGCCCGTTTTATTATAGAAAAAGATAAAGCATCCATCGGAGCCCTGCAGCGGAATTTCAAGATAGGATTTAACCGCGCAGCAAGAATTATGGATCAGCTGGCGGCAGCCGGTGTGGTTGGTGAAGAGGATGGCACAAAGCCCAGGAAGATTCTGATGAATATGGATGAGTTCAATCAGTTCATGGAATCTGGTTGAGTGCAGACCGATGATAACGGGACCATGAGACCCAGGACAATTAAAATCGAAGCAGAATGAGAGGTAACAGAATGAAATTAGGAAAATTGCTGGAAAAACTTGAGTTTGAAGTGTTAAAGGGTAGTCTGGATACGGAGATTACGGAACTGATTTACGATTCCAGGAAGGCTGTTGAAGGATGCGTTTTCTTATGTATCAGCGGTACCAGAAATGACGCTCATGAATATATTCCTTCCGCCGTTGAAAAAGGCGCAGCTGCAGTAGTTGTGGAAAAGAAAGTGGAGGTGGATGCAGATATAACCGTTATTTATGTTAAATCTGCCAGAAAAGCCCTGGCTTTTATGTCTGCTGCCTGGTTTGATTATCCCGCAGCAAAAATGACCACCATCGGAATTACCGGAACAAAGGGCAAAACAACCACTTCCTACATGGTGAAAAAGATTCTGGAAGATTCCGGGCGCAGAGTTGGTCTGGTGGGAACCAATGGTGCATGGATTGCCGGTAAACATTATCCGACAAAGAATACTACGCCTGAATCATATGAACTGGAGGACTATTTTAATCAGATGGTGGAAGCGGGCTGTGAGTTCATGGTCATGGAGGTATCCTCTCAGGGAATCAAGATGGATCGTGTAGCAGGTTTTGATTTTGATTATGCTTTATTTACCAATATTTCACCGGATCATATCGGCCCTGATGAACATGCGGATTTTGAAGAATATCTGGATTTCAAGCGCCGGATTCTGAGCATGTGCAGAATCGGTTTTGTAAATCATGATGATGGGCACTATGAGGAAATGATCAAGGGTCATACCTGTGAGCTTTACAGCTATGGTGAAGCAGATGATGCGGATATCCGTATGGAAGAAATTGATTACGTAAAAGACCATGGTTTTCTGGGGCTTTCATTTGCCATTGAAAGCGAGAAGACCGGGAAACTGCGCGTCAAAGTAAACATGCCCGGTTATTTTAATGCGGTAAATGCTCTGGCAGCTGTCAGTGTCTGCTCTTTTATCGGTGTAACGGAGAGGGCTGTCAATCAGGCTCTGGCTGAAGTCCGCGTGGATGGCCGTATGGAAATTGTATATACTTCTCATGATAAGACGGTTATTGTGGATTATGCACACAATGCAGTCAGCATGGAAAGTCTTCTGAAGACTCTTCGTTCCTATAATCCGAAACGCCTTGTGGTGGTATTCGGATGCGGCGGCAACCGTTCAAAGCTGCGCCGCTATGAAATGGGTGAGATCGGAGGCAGGATGGCAGATCTGACGATCATAACGGCTGACAACTCGCGTTATGAGAAAGTGGAGGATATTATCGAAGATATTAAAACCGGCATTAATAAAACCGATGGAAAATATATGGTCATTCCTGACCGCAGAGAGGCCATCGGATACAGTATCAATCATGCAGAGTATGGTGATATGATCTGTATTATCGGAAAAGGTCATGAGGATTACCAGGAAATAGAAGGGGTACGTTACCATTTCAGTGATCGTGAAGTGGCAGAGGAATTTTTGAACGGAGATGTTAAATAATATGGTACAGGTAACAGTAAAAGAAATTCTGGAGGCAACAGGAGGAACGCTGTTAAGCGGTGATGATTCTGTTGTTCTGAAACATATCAGCATTGATTCCCGAAAGATGGAGGGAAGTGATCTGTTTGTTCCTTTTGTGGGAGCGAAAGCAGATGCTCATGATTTTATCGGAATGGCTTTTGACAATGGGGCAGCGGCTTCGTTAAGCATCAGAACTGATGTGGAAACCGGAAAAGGTCCGGTTATACTGGTTGATGATACATTAAAAGCATTGCAGGATATCGGAAGATGGTATCGAAAGAATATTCTGAAATTCCCTATTGTGGGAGTTACCGGCAGCGTAGGCAAGACATCCACCAGAGAAATGGTGAACGCAGCCCTGTCTTCCGGTTTCCATGTATTTTCCACAAAAGGCAATTATAATGGACAGATCGGGGTACCGTTAACGTTGTCTCAGATGAGTCCGGATGATGAAATTGCCGTTCTTGAGATGGGTATGAGTCTTCCCGGAGAAATGGAACGGATTTCAAAGGTAGCCTGTGTGGATTATGCGGTTATGACCAATATCGGTATTTCTCACATTGAGAATCTGGGAAGCCAGGAAAATATCTGCCGGGAAAAGCTGCATATTATTGATGGAATGAAGGACGGAGGAGTACTGATTCTTAATGGAGATGATCCGATTCTTGCCCGGGTCGCCCCTGACCGTCCCATAAAAACAGTATTTTACGGATGCGGTGATAATTGTCAGTATCGGGTACAGGATATCCGTACTGAGAATAACCGTGCGGTATTTGATGCAGTGATTCAGGGGAGAATTTATACGGTTTCCCTGAAAGTACCGGGAATTCACAATGTGATGAATGCCATGGCTGCTCTGACAGTAGCCGCTGAAGCCGGCATATCCATTGAAGGAGCTGTTGAAGCCATTGAAAATTTTGCCGGATTTGCCCGCAGACTGGAAATTACAGAGGACCGGGGAATAACTATTATTGATGATGCTTATAATGCAAGTCCTGATTCCATGAAAGCAGCATTGCAGGTGCTGGATTCCATGAAAGCAGAAGGCAGGAAAATTGCGGTTCTTGCCGATATGCTGGAGCTGGGAGAAAAAGCGCCGGAGTATCATTTTGAAACAGGATTATATGCAGTAGACAAACGCATCGATGCATATGTGCTGATAGGGGAACTTGCTTCATGGATCGGTCGTGCCATTGATCAGTGCAGTGATCTGCCCACCAGATATTTCAGGACGAATGAAGCAGCGGCAGAGTGGCTGATTTCCTGGGTTCAGCCCGGCGATATGATTCTGTTCAAAGGTTCCAATTCCATGAAACTGAAGGAAGTTATCGACGCAGTCAGACAGAGGGAGGCTTAAGCTGCTGGAAGAGATATACGCCCAGGTGATACTGGACATTACTAGCGGAAATCTGGATAAAACTTTTCAGTACCGGATTCCCTGCGATCTTAGAGGTAAACTCAGGCCGGGAATGCAGGTTACGGTTCCGCTGGGAAAAAGCAACCGGCCTGTGAAAGCGTTCGTTCTTGAACTGGGGGATTCTCCGGCCTGTGAACCTGTAAAAATCAAGGAAATTATTGGAATAGTGCAGGATGCTGTGCCGGTGGAATCTCAGTTGATTGAACTGGCATTCTGGATGAAACGCCAGTACGGTGCGGCTATGGTTCAGTGTCTGAAAACGGTTCTGCCTGTGGCCAGAAAAATCCGTCCCATGGAGAAAAAAGAGATTCGCAGAAAAGCCGATGAGGAAGTATATGAGGCCTTTCTTGAAGAGTGCCGGAGAAAGAAACAGAAGGCAAGAGTACGCCTGCTGGAAGCAATTCCCCGGAAGGGGGCAGTTCCCTATGAACTGGCCGGTCAGAAGCTTCATGTTACAGCGGGAGTGATAAAGAGTCTGGAGCAGAAAGGAATTATTCAGGTGCAGGTAAAAAAAGTATCCAGGGATCCTTTCAGACATCAGATTCAGGAGGACAGCAGACTTTTGCTGAATCCTACTCAAAAGAAAGCCGTGGAACAGCTTATGGAGGAATTGAACAGCACCGGCTTTAGAAGACCCTGTCTTCTGTATGGTATTACCGGAAGCGGGAAGACGCTGGTATACATGGAATTAATTGAAGAGGTTCGAAGACAGGGAAAACAGTCAATTGTTCTGATTCCGGAAATTGCATTGACCTATCAGACTGTGATGCGGTTTTATAATCGTTTCGGGGACAGGGTTTCTTTTATCAATTCCCGCCTGTCTGCCGGAGAAAGGTATGATCAGTTCCTGCGGGCCAAAAGGGGTGAACTGGATGTAATGATCGGTCCGAGATCAGCAGTTTTTACCCCATTTCCCGACCTGGGTCTGATTATAATGGATGAAGAGCATGAAAGTGCTTATAAGAGTGAGATTACTCCCCGTTACCATGCCAGAGATGTGGCCATTGCCAGAGCATCCATTTGTGGTGGAATGGTGGTTCTGGGATCTGCCACTCCATCACTGGAATCAGCATATCAGGCGGGCTGCGGCAGGTTTCGCCTGGTGAAGATGGATAAACGTGCAAAAGAAGAAGCTGTCCTTCCGTCAGTGCATATAGTGGATATGCGTCAGGAGATGATGTCCGGCAATAAAACCATGTTCAGCCGGCTTCTGTATGAAAAACTGAAGGAACGCCTGGATAAAAAAGAGCAGAGTATGCTTTTTCTTAACCGGAGGGGTTATTCAAACTTTGTTTCCTGCCGTTCCTGCGGAGAAGCAGTCCGATGCCCCCATTGTGATGTGACACTGACACTGCATCGAAATGGCCGGCTGAAATGTCATTATTGCGGTTATACAGTTCCCATGGTAAAAAACTGTCCTTCCTGCGGTTCACCTTATGTGGCCGGTTTCGGAACAGGGACACAGAAGGTGGAGGAGAAACTTCAGGAACTTTTTCCCGAAGCAAGAATACTGCGGATGGATACGGATACCACTCAGGGAAAAAACGGACATGAGAATATTATTGCGGCATTTGCCAATGAAGAGGCTGACATTCTCGTGGGAACCCAGATGATTGTAAAGGGGCATGATTTCGGCAAAGTAACACTGGTGGGGGCACTGGCAGCAGATACCTCCCTGTACACCAGCGATTTCCGTGCATGTGAACGTACCTTTCAGCTGCTGACTCAGGCAGCCGGCAGGGCGGGACGAAGCAGCCTTCCGGGTGAGATGATCATACAGACCTACAAGCCGGATCATTACAGCATTCAGACAGCTGCTTCACAGAATTACGCAGCATTTTACCGTGAGGAAATCCGATACCGGAAGATGATGAATTATCCTCCCTGCAGCTGTATGGCAGAGATTATATTTTCTTCTCCTTCAGAAGAAAATGCCGGGGAGACAGCGAAAGCTGTTGCCTCTGCGCTTCATAACCGTCTGGATTCGGGAAAGGGGCAGGTTCTTGGACCTTCTGCTGCGGATATTGGAAAGATTAATGATATTTATTATTACAATCTTTATCTGCGCACTGCAGACAGAGAGCAGCTGAACCGGGAATTGGAGTATGTAAATTCATTTATGGAATGGACGAAGTGCAGAAAAGATGTTATGATACAGTTTGACATTTTATAATAAATAATATAGTTGCAAATAATCAGTTAAAGGAAGGGATGTTATAATGTCAATCAGAACAATTCGCTGTGAGGGCGATGAAATTTTGAATAAAATCAGCAAACCGGTTAAAGAGATGACACTGAGGAACAAAAAGCTGATCAGTGATATGCTGGATACCATGTATAAGGTTGAAGGTGTGGGTCTCGCAGCCGTGCAGGTTGGCATTCTGAAAAGAATTGTCACAATTGATGTGGGAGATGGTCCGATTATACTGATCAATCCGGAGATTATTGAAGAAGACGGAGAGCAGATAGGTTACGAAGGGTGTCTGAGCGTGCCCGGTAAGAGGGGAATCGTAACACGTCCCAATCATGTAAAGGTGAGGGCTCAGAATGAGGATATGGAAGAGTTTGAAATCGAGGGAACAGAACTTCTGGCGAGAGCATTCTGTCATGAAATTGCCCATCTGGACGGACAGCTGTATACAGATCTTGTGGAAGGATCTCTGGAAGATGTGGAATACGAAGAAGAATAAGGAGTCATTTTATGCGGATTGTATTTATGGGAACACCTGATTTTGCTGCTGCTCCACTGGAAGCGATTATTAAAAGCGGCAGACATCAGGTTACAGGTGTAATCACTCAGCCTGACAGGCCAAAGGGAAGAGGTAAAAGCATGCAGTTTCCTCCTGTAAAGGAAAAGGCTCTTGAATACAGTATTCCCGTGTGGCAGCCTGAGAAGATCAATACACCTGAGATGCTTCAGATTCTTAAAGAACAGAAGCCGGACTGTATTGTAGTGGCAGCTTTTGGTCAGATTCTGAAAAAAGAGATTCTTGAGCTTCCTCCTTATGGATGTATCAATATCCATGCTTCTCTGCTTCCGAAGCTGCGGGGAGCAGCGCCCATTCAATGGGCGGTAATTCAGGGGGATGAGAAAGCAGGGGTTACGACCATGTGGATGGATGAGGGTCTGGATACCGGAGATATGCTTATGAAAAAAGAGGTAATGCTGGATTCCCGGGAAACAGGCGGCAGCCTGTTCGATAAATTAAGTCTCTGCGGCTGTGAATTGATTCTGGAAACTCTGGAGGCACTGGAAGCGGGAACTGTCACGAGAACTCCACAGACCGGAGAAACCAGTTATGCGAAGATTCTGACAAAAGAACTGGGAAATATCGACTGGAAGAAACCTGCAGCAGAGATCGAACGGCTGATACGTGGACTGAATCCCTGGCCCAGTGCCTATTCCTATCTGAATGGTAGGATGGTCAAATTCTGGTCGGCGACAGCTGAAGCCGGTGAGGAAATCTCTCAGACTGTTAAAAATGCAGTGCCGGGCAGTATTTTTCAGCCGGACAGACATTCCTTTGCTGTTGTATGCGGTGAGGGATGTCTTAAAATCAATGAGCTGCAGGCGGAAGGCAAAAAACGTATGACTGCAGATGCATGGCTCCGCGGTGTCAGGCTGGAACCCGGAATGTGTTTTGGCAGCACAAAAAATCAGTAGGTTGTCCACAGGGCAGGTATTCAGAGGATGAATCGGGAAATAATAGAAAAGAGAAAGAAGCATGACAAATAAGGAGATGAAATATCATGTTTTACGGATTTGATCCAACCTATATACTGGTAATTGCCGGTGCATTGCTCTGCCTTCTGGCTCAGAACAATGTAACTTCCACTTATTCCAGATACTCAAGAGTGAGCAGTCGTTCCGGTATGACCGGTGCCATGGCTGCGGAACGTATATTGCGTGCCAATGGAATTTATGATGTGCGGGTGGAGCATATTCAGGGAAATCTGACCGATCATTATGATCCGTCTCAGAAAGTTCTCCGTCTTTCGGACACGGTGTATGGTTCCGGTTCTGTTGCAGCCATCGGTGTGGCAGCTCATGAATGCGGGCATGCCATCCAGCATCAGACAGGATATCTTCCTCTGAAGATACGCGGCAGTCTGGTTCCGGCAGCCAATCTGGGTTCAAAGCTCTGCTGGCCGCTGATCGTTCTGGGTCTGTTTTTCAGCTACACCTTTGTCCAGGCGGGTATTATCATGTTCTGTGCAGTAGTTTTGTTTCAGCTGGTGACGCTGCCGGTGGAATTCAATGCCTCTTCAAGAGCACTCCGGATTCTGGAGGATTCCGGGATGCTTTATCAGGACGAAGCAGCTTCCACCAGAAAGGTTCTGTTTGCGGCTGCTCTGACTTATGTGGCAAGCGTGGCGTCTTCTGTATTGCAGCTTCTGAGACTGATCCTGCTGTTCGGTAATCGGAGAGATGATTAAAGATGGATCAGAAAATTCATGAAACAGAGCCGCGTTTTACTGTCTGGAAGATCCTCTACGGAGTTCTGGAGGAACATCAGTATTCTCACACGGAGATGCAGCGGATGTTTCGGGAACAGCCTCAGATGACTGCCCGGGACAGGGCCTTTGTAGAACGTTTGGTCCGTGGGACGCTTGAGCATCTGTACGAGCTGGATGCTTTGATTGAAAGCTGTTCCCGTCTGCCGGTCAGAAAGCTGAAGCCTCATATAAGGACGGTTCTGCGGATGTCTGTGTATCAGCTGAGATATATGGACAGTGTTCCGGCCAGAGCTGTCTGCAATGAGGCTGTGAAACTGACAAAACGTCTTGGATTCGGTTCTTTGAGAAATTACGTAAATGGAGTGCTGAGAAATCTCGCAAGGTCACTGGAAAATGGTTTTTCCGTGATTTCTTCTGAGACTGATTCTGTCAGACAGCTTTCTCTTCGGTATTCCATGCCGGAATGGATATTGAAAAGATATTTCCGTATGTTTGGTGCTGCCGTTACAGAAAAGCTGCTGCAGGCGCAGATGGAGCCGGTAAAGCTTTCCGTATACCGAAATCCCATGGCCGGGACCGCTGAAACGTTAAGTAAAGAGCTTTTACAGTCAGGGGCAGCATGTGAAAAACTGCCTTTCGGGCTGGATGGATTTTATATTGTATCTTCAAAAAGCCCGGATCAGCTGCCGCCTTTTCAAAATGGAGCATTTCTGATACAGGATGTCAGTTCCATGCTGCAGGGGAAAATTGTTGCTGCCGGAAAGGGTCAGTATATTGTGGATGTCTGTGCCGCTCCGGGCGGTAAAACTCTGCATGCAGCCATGGATATGAAAGGAACAGGGTGTGTGGATTGTGCGGACATCAGTAAGGCCAAGACTGATCTGATCCGGGAAAATGCAAAACGCCTGAAGCTTACCAATGTAAAGATATCGGTTCGGGATGCGCTGTTTTTCAATGCGGATATGGAAGAAACTGCCGATATTCTGATTGCCGATCTTCCCTGTTCCGGTCTTGGAATCATTGGCAGAAAGCCGGAAATCCGATATAATGTTTCAGAAAAAGATGTATATGATCTTGCCGCTCTGCAGCGGAAAATTCTGGATACGGTCTGGAGATACGTGAAGCCGGGCGGTCGGCTGATATACAGTACATGTACACTGACAGAAGAGGAAGACGAAGAAAACTACCGGTATCTGACGGAACAGCTTCCGTTTGAACCGGAATCATTAAGACCGTATCTTACGGATGGACCTGATGCAGAAACTCTGGACCGGGGATATCTGAAGCTGATTCCGGGAATCCATTCATGCGACGGTTTTTTTATCGGAAGCGCTGTCCGCAGCTGCTGTATTGCTGAGGGAGATTGATATGATAGAAACGTACTGGAACCATCTTCCGGACATTCGTTCCATGTATCCGGAAGAACTGGAAAAACTGCTGATTGAAGCCGGCGAAAAGAAATTTCGTGCAAAACAGTTATTTGAATGGCTTCATAAAAAAAGAGCGGCATCTTTTCAGGAGATGACCAATCTGTCGGCAGCTTTACGTTCAAAGCTGGAAAAAGAAACAGAGCTGGTGACATTAAAACCTGTGCAGGAGCTGATTTCTCAGATTGACGGAACCAGAAAATATCTGTTTGAGCTGGCGGATGGAAACGTAATTGAAAGTGTATGGATGGAGTATAAACACGGAAACAGTGTCTGTATTTCATCTCAGGCAGGCTGTCGGATGGGCTGCCGTTTCTGTGCGTCTACGATTAACGGTCTGGAAAGAAATCTGACCCCATCTGAAATGCTGGAGCAGATTTACCGGATTTCTTCCATGACAGGAAAACGTGTGGATAATGTGGTGATCATGGGGTCGGGAGAACCGCTGGATAATTATGATAATGTCCTGCGTTTTCTGCATCTGATTACCGATCCTCAGGCAGGAGGGATCAGTAAGAGGAATATTACGCTTTCCACCTGCGGTCTTGTGCCCCGGATCAGGCAGCTGGCAGATGAAAACACAGGAGTGACTCTGGCCTTATCACTCCATGCAGCAGATGATGAAACAAGAAAGAAACTGATGCCTATTGCCCGCAGATATGCGCTGTCAGAGGTTTTGCCCGCCTGTGATTATTATTTTGAAAAAACAGGGCGGAGAGTCAGCTACGAATTCAGCCTTGTAAAAGGAGTAAATGATACATCCCATGAGGCAGAAAAGCTGTCAGCTTTACTGAAAGGTAAAAATTGCCATGTTAATCTGATTCCTGTTAATCCGGTGGAAGAACGGGAATTTGAGACGGTGACCAGGGCGCATGCGGAGCATTTTAAAAATATGCTTGAAAAAAATGGAATAAATGCTACTATTAGAAGAGAAATGGGCAGGGATATTCAGGGAGCGTGCGGGCAGCTGAGACGATCATACAGAAAAGATCAGAGCACGCAGAACTGACGGTTAGAAAGGAGGTTACCTTGGAAGCATTTGCATTAAGTGATGTGGGAAAATGCAGAGAATCAAATCAGGATGCGGTCTTTGCACAATGTACCCCGATAGGTAATCTGAACAATCTGTTTGTTGTGGCAGATGGTATGGGCGGTCATCAGGCGGGAGATTATGCTTCAGCCTATGCGATTGCCCGCTTGCAGGAACTGCTGCAGCAGGAACAGACGAAAACAGCATCTGAGTTGCTGGAATGGGCATTTCAGGTGGTGAATTATGAGATTTTTGAAAAAGGATACAGCAGACCGGAGTATTATGGCATGGGTACAACCATGGTGGCGTGTACTCTGGATGAAAATAATGTACTGACAGTGGCTAATGTGGGTGACAGCCGTCTTTATGTATACAGCAGAAAAAAAGGCATCAGGCAGATCACCAGAGATCACAGTTATGTGGAAGAACTGGTGAGAAAAGGCCAGCTTACCCGTGACAGTGAGCTTTACCATCAATCAAAAAATGTGATAACAAGGGCAATCGGAGCAGCAGAAGAGGTTCGAACCGATATATTTCAGCTGGAACTGGAATCGGGTGATGAGATTGTATTATGCTCTGATGGTCTTACCAATATGATTCCCGATCATATCATCAGCCTTTTTCTTGCAATACCGGAATCTCTGGAAAGCAAGGCTCTGAAGCTGATTCAGGAGGCAAATCATGCCGGGGGAACAGATAATATTTCTGTTGTTCTTGTGAGAACAGATCCGGCAGTACCGGGGGATAAGGAGAAGCCGGAAAACATATCTGAAGAAGAAACGAGAGGTCTATAGCGTATGAACAGAGTTGGCATAGTTCTGGCTGGCAGATATGAATTGGTTGAATTGCTGGGGTCAGGAGGTATGGCTGATGTATATAAAGCATCGGATCGGAAACTGAACCGCTATGTTGCAGTCAAGGTTCTGAGACATGAATACAGCAGCGATGAAAGCTTTATTACCAGATTTCAGCAGGAAGCAATGGCGGCAGCCAGTATTCAGAATCCATATGTGGTGAATGTCTATGATGTGGGTGTGGAGAATGATATCAATTATATTGTTATGGAGCTTGCAGAAGGCATTACCCTGAAAGAATATATTCAGAAAAAGGGAAAACTGGAAATTATCGAGTCCATTAACATTGCCATGCAGATCGTAAACGGAATTCGCGAAGCACATGCTCATGGAATTATCCACAGGGATATTAAGCCGCAGAATGTGATGGTTTCTTCTGATGGGAGAATCAAAGTCATGGATTTTGGGATTGCAAAAGCAGTTACTGCTCAGACAATCACTGCCAATACGGTAGGCTCGGTTCATTATATTTCGCCGGAACAGGCAAGAGGCAGCGCCTGCGATGAACGATGTGATATTTATTCCATTGGTATTACCATGTATGAGATGATCACCGGACGTGTGCCTTTCGATGGAGATTCCACAGTGGCTATTGCGCTGGCACATATTAAAGAGCCGATTACACCGCCCAGTGTATATGAACCCATGATTCCCGTCAGTCTGGAAAAAATCATTCTGAAATGCACGCAGAAGAAACCGGAACAGCGTTATGCATCTGCGGATGAACTGATCGATGATCTGAAAAAAGCACTGATGACGCCTGACGAGGATTTTGTAAAAGAAGTTGTAATTTCCCAGGAAGGCGGAACCAGAATCTTTTCTGAGGAAGATACCCGAAAGATCAAGGAAGAAGCCGGAAAGAATACGGCATCAATCAAATCTCAGGAGGAAGAGGATTATCAGCTGGGAATTGAAGAAGATCTGGAGGAGGAACAGGAGGAAGAAACGGAATCCGATGGTAAGATGGAAAAAGTTGTTTTTGCCATTGGTATCGGCGCACTGCTGGTCGTGGTCCTTATTGCAGGGCTTTTGCTGGCCCATGCATTTAATCTTTTTCCCTCTTCTGGTAAGCCCGGATCTGAAACGGTTCCCATAGCTTCTGATTCTCTGTCAGAAGATGAGACCAGAATGCCTTCCATCGAAAGAAGAACCGAAGAAGAGGCAATAAAACTGCTGGAAGAGGCAGAACTGAAATATACGATTAAAAAGCAGGCAGATGATGATATTGAAGAAGGGCTGGTAATCAGCGCTTCTGAAAAAGCAGGTGCCGTCCTTGCAAAGGATACTGAGGTTACGGTTTATGTGAGCAGCGGAAAGAATCCGGTCAATATTCCCAGATCCATTCTCGGAAAAACGGAAAAGGCTGCCACAAAGGCTCTGGAAGCTCTGGGACTTCTTGTAAAAGTTGAGCATGGGGATTCGGAGGTGGATGCAGGATATGTATATGACTGCAGTCCCGGTGTGGATCAGCAGGTAAAAAAAGGAGAGACAGTTACGATCTATGTGAGCCTGGGAAGCAATGAGGTGGAAGTTCCGGTTCCCAATATCGTCAATCAGACTCTGGAACTGGC
This sequence comes from Lachnospiraceae bacterium, assembly GCA_034086685.1. Taxonomy (GTDB): domain Bacteria; phylum Bacillota; class Clostridia; order Lachnospirales; family Lachnospiraceae; genus TWA4. The sequence goes on along the minus strand of JAXDZY010000097.1, from coordinate 6,591 downwards.
CAAAAGCATGCTGAAAGATGCCAATCTGAGTGAAGGGGAAATCAGTTATGAATTCAGTGACCGGGATTACGGCACGGTGCTTCGTCAGAATCCTGCCGGAGGAGTCAAGCTGAAAGAAGGCTCATCTGTGGACATTGTTGTCAGTAAAGGTCCGGAAACGGTATATGTAAAGGTACCTTACCTAATTAATATGACAAAGGATGAGGCCGAAAGTGCTCTCGAAGCCGAAGGTCTGAAGCTGGGCAGTGTTGATGAGGAATATGATGATAATGTGGAGGCCGGAAAGGTTATCAGTCAGAGTAAATCCGCAGATACTGAAGTGGAAGAAAACGAAAGTATCGATATAGTGATCAGTAAAGGCAGAAAAATCATTCAGTCTGAGGTTCCTCAGATCATAGGTCTTTCCGAGTCGGAAGCACGTCAGAAATTAAGTGAAAACGGCCTGGTGGGAGAATGTCTTGGTGAAAAGGAAAGCGACAGACCTGAGGGTGAAGTAATTGAGGTGACCATTGATGCCGGTTCCATGGTGGATACCGGTACGACGGTTGGTTATTATATCAGTTCAGGAAAGGGAACAGATGAAAGCTCCGAACAATAGGAATTCCGATGTGAAAGTTACAGGCAGAATCGTAAAAGGAATCGGCGGATTTTATTATGTACACGATGAGATCGGGCGTACTTTTGAATGCCGTGCCAAAGGGATTTTCCGTAATAAAAAACAGAAGCCTCTGGTGGGAGATCAGGTGGTCATTGATATCATCGATCAGGAGCAGAGAACCGGAAATCTGGTGGAGATTCTGCCCCGCAGTTCAGAGCTGATCCGGCCGGCTTCTGCCAATGTGGATCAGGCGCTGGTTATATTTGCAGCAAAAGATCCGGATCCCAATTATATTCTTCTGGATAAATTTCTGATTACCATGAATCTGCTGGATCTTCCTGCAGTACTGTGTTTTAATAAGATTGACCGGATCTGTGAAGGAGAACAGGAGCGTCTTCGCAGAATATACAGAAATGCCTGTGAGCTGCACTTTATCAGTGTACAAAAAGAGCAGGGGATGGAGGAACTGCGGCAGTGCCTTCATGGAAAAACGACAGTACTGGCAGGTCCTTCCGGTGCAGGTAAATCTTCATTTTTAAATTATTTTTGTCCCGGATCACAGGCACAGACCGGATCGGTCAGCGAGAAAATCGGCCGCGGACGTCATACAACCAGACATTCGGAGCTGTTTTTTGTGGAAGAGGACACTTATCTGATGGATACTCCGGGGTTCAGCTCCATGGATCTGATGGAACTGGATTACCGGGAACTCAGATTTTATTATCCGGAATTTGAATCTCATGAGGGAAATTGCCGTTTCCAGGGATGTGTTCATGTTTCGGAACCGGACTGCTCTGTAAAAAAAGCAGTTGAAACAGGAGAAATATCAGGAGAACGCTATGATTCTTACTGTTATCTCTACGAAGAACTTCGCCATGTAAAAAAATATTAAGATATGGAAATCTGTATGCAGCAGATTAAGGAGGAAAATATGAAATATCTGGCCCCTTCCGTTTTATCAGCGGATTTTGCCAATTTGGGTGAAGAAGTTCGTCTTGTCAGTGAGGCAGGAGCAGAATATATTCATCTGGATGTGATGGATGGAACATTTGTACCCAATATTACATTTGGTGCACCGGTTATTAAAAAGATACGTCCTTACACAAAAGCGGTTTTTGATGTACACATGATGGTGCAGAATCCGGGGCGCTTTCTTGATGATGTGGCAGCTGCGGGAGCAGATCTGATCACCGTTCATCAGGAAGCTTCTGTTCATCTGGACAGGGATCTGAATCATATCCGGGAACTGGGCTGTAAAGTGGGTGTGGCATTGAATCCATCCACTTCCCTTCATACTCTGGACTGGGTTCTGGATCTGGCAGATGTGGTTCTTCTGATGACTGTTAATCCCGGTTTCGGAAACCAGAAATTAATTCCGTATTCTTATGAGAAAATCAGACAGCTGAAGCAGATGATCACGGAGAGGGGCGCTCATGCGCTGATTGAACTGGATGGAGGAGTCAAACTTGACAATTGTGCTGGATTGTGTGAGGCAGGAGCAGATATACTGGTAGCAGGTTCTGCTGTATATAAAAATGATGCAGCTGCCAATGTACATGCATTCCATGAGATTCTGAAAAAATATTAGTCTGGGAGAAACGGGTTTGAAACGTTGCTTGATACTAACCGGAGGCAGTGTGGACTATCCAGCTGCCTCTGAGTTTTTAATGAAATATACCTATGATATTACAATTGCCGTGGACAGCGGATTGGAGGCTGCAAAAAAACTGCTGCTGAAACCGGATTTCTGTGTGGGAGATTTTGATTCCGTGTCCCTGGAAACTCTGAAATATTTCCAGAAGGTACCGGAAATCAGCTGGGAAACACATCCTCCTGAAAAGGATGAAACAGACACGGAGCTGGCGCTGAATCTGGCAGTGCGCCAGGATATACAGGAGATTCATGTATTCGGGGCAACAGGTACCCGGATGGATCATACTCTGGCCGCAATCGGCCTTCTTCAGATTCCACTGAAAGCGGGAGTTTCCTGCTGGCTGGTTGACGGACACAACCGGATTACCATGATAGACTCTGATATTATTTTGAAACGTGAAGAAGCGTTCGGAAAATATGTGTCGCTGATACCGTATACGGAATCGGTAACAGGAGTCACACTGACAGGATTAAAATATCCGCTTCAGGATTATACTTTTGTTCATGGAAACAGTCTGGGAGTCAGCAATGAGATTGTTGAAAATGAAGCAGTGATTCAAATCGGACATGGAAAGATGATTCTGATTGAATCAGGAGATTAAAATCCGGTTACACAGGATGATTAAAGAATCAGGACATGGAAAGGTTGAAAGATCATGAGAAAAAAACTGATACTTGCTTCTGCATCGCCCAGGCGGAAAGCATTGCTGACTCAGGCGGGCTTTGATTTTCAGATTCTGGCAGCCAATGCAGATGAGAATATTGCTGAAAAAGAACCGGAACAGATGGTTCAAATGCTTTCACAGCGTAAAGCCGGTGCCTCCATGGATGTATGGCAGAAACAGGGAAATGCGGCAGATGATATCCTGGTGCTGGGTGCGGATACTATTGTGGTACAGGATCATACGATTCTCGGAAAGCCCGGCAGCCGGAAAGAGGCAGCGGATATGCTGCGTAAATTGCAGGGAACTGCCCACAGTGTGTATACCGGCGTTACTCTGTTGTGGAAAAATGACAGGATGGAGACGGAGCGGATAACTTTTGCTGAAAAAACAACAGTGGAGTTTTATCCCATGTCAGAGGAGGAAATCCTTGAATATACGGAAACCGGTGAATGCGATGATAAAGCAGGTGCGTATGCGATTCAGGGTCTGGCTATGAAATATATTCGTAAGATTGATGGTGATTACCATAATGTGGTAGGATTACCGGTTGCAGCAATTTATCAGGCAATGCGTGAATATGGCCTGGAGTTCTGAAAAGGAGCCGAAAATGATAAAATATTCAGCATTAAGAAAAATTGCAGTCGTACTGCTGTCATGTGTCATGCTGATGGTGGCCGGCTGCAGCAAAGAGCAAAAAAAAGATATCCGGATTGTGACACCGCTATCTGATACGGAATTATTTAAAATCGGTGAAGAAATCTGCTCGGTTCCTGAAGCCATGATTCTGGTCACAGCCCAGAAAAAAGTGGTGGAAGATGTGTATGGAACAGAAATCTGGTCTGTTCAGTCAGACAGTCTTTCTTTTGAGGAAAATGTGAAATCTTCTCTGAAAGATTTTCTCGCCCGCATGAAATGCATGAAGCTGATGGCGGCAGACAATAACATTTCCCTTTCTTCCGAGGAAAAGATGCAGATTCAAAGCTGTACGGAGACATATCTTTCTCAGCTGACCGAAGAGGAGAAAAAAGCATTGAATATCACTGCTGAAGAGGCGGAAGACATGTTTACCTCTTATTTTTATTATAACAGACTGATGGAAGTTCTTACTTCAGATATGGAAACTGAAATATCGGATAATGATGCCCGTATAGCCCGTATTGAATGCATTTATGTTGAAAAAAACGGTGAAGATCAGACCAAAAGACTGAACAGCATTCTGAAAAAGGCAAAAGAAGCCCAGTCATTTGCCGAAGTTGCAAAGACATACGATGAAGGCGGAAAAGTATCCATGAATGTTTCCAGAAATCAGCTTCCTGCCGAAGTAGACCAGGTTGTTTTTTCCATGGCTGATGATCAGATCAGTGATGTGCTGGAAACGGAGAAGGGATACTATATTATTCACTGTGTGGAAGATTACGACCGTGAAGCAACGGCAAAGCATAAAGCAGAACTGATTGAAGAGCTGAAAGAAAAGAAGTTTACGGAGGAATATGACAGTTTTGTGGAGAATCTAACTGCTCAGTTCAACGGGAAAGCCTGGGAAAAGATATCATTAAAGGACACAGTCGCGCTGTCAAAAGCAGATTTCTTTAAAATATACAGCGATAATGTAAAATAAAAAAGTTTAAAAAGTAAATTGTTAGCACTCATTTAAAATGAGTGCTAATTTTTGCTTGACAAACCATGATGAGCGTATTATTATATGTACTGAACAAAAAAACATGCGGTTTTTCAATTATTACCGCACATAGAAAAAACAGATTTTAGGAGTGATAAAGATGGCTGTTAAATCAGGTAATTTAACAATTAATAGTGAAAACATTTTCCCCATTATTAAAAAATGGCTGTATTCTGATCATGATATTTTTTACAGAGAACTGGTATCCAATGCATGCGATGCTATTACCAAACTGAAAAAACTGGAAGTAATGGGTGAATATTCTTTCCCCGATGATTATAAAGCAAAAGTTACTGTGACTGTTGATCCCGAGGAAAAATCCATCGTTGTGGCCGATAATGGTATCGGTATGACTTTCGAAGAGGTTGACGAGTACATCAACCAGATTGCATTTTCCGGTGCAGCAGATTTCCTGGAAAAATATAAAGATAAAACGAGTGAAGACCAGATCATTGGTCATTTCGGACTTGGTTTCTACTCAGCATTCATGGTGGCAGACAAGGTAACCATTGATTCACTGTCCTGTAAAGAAGGTGCAGAAAGTGTTCACTGGGAGTCGGAAGCAGGTGTTGATTTCAATATGTCTGCAGGCGATAAAACGGATGTGGGTACCAGCATCAAGCTGTATCTGAATGAGGACAGCTATGAATTCTGCAATGAATACCGTGCAAAAGAGGTACTGGAAAAATACTGTTCATTCATGCCTTCCGAAATCTATCTGGAAGTAGTTGGAAAAGAACCTGAAACTCAGACAATCGATGAAGAAGATCTGAAGGAAAACGATGTAGTAATTGAACGTTTTACAGAAGAAGCTGAAACAGAAGAAGTTGAAAAAGAAGACGGCACCAAAGAAATGGTGGAAACAAAGCCTGCAAAGAATAAGGTAAAGATTCAGAAGAGGCCTGTACCTGTCAATGATATCAATCCTCTGTGGAACAAGCATCCCAATGACTGTACTGAAGAAGAATACAGAGATTTTTATCATAAAGTATTCCACGATTACAAGGAGCCTCTGTTCTGGATTCATCTGAATATGGATTATCCTTTCAAGCTGAAGGGTATTTTGTATTTCCCCAAAATCAATATCGAATATGAATCAGCAGAAGGCGTTATCAAACTGTATAACAACCAGGTATTCATCGCTGACAACATCAAAGAAGTTATTCCTGAATTCCTGATGCTGTTAAAGGGTGTAATTGACTGTCCTGATCTGCCTCTGAATGTATCCAGAAGTGCTCTTCAGAATGATGGATTTGTAAAGAAGATTTCCGATTACATTACCAAGAAGGTTGCTGACAAATTGAGCGGCATGTGCAAAACAGATCGTGAGAATTATGAAAAATACTGGGATGATATCAATCCTTTCATCAAATACGGCTGTCTGAAGGATGATAAATTTGATAAGAAGATGAAAGATTTCATGCTGTATCATACCACAGAAGGTACTTTTGTAACTCTTGCAGATGAGCTGGAAAAGAATAAAGAAAAATATGAGAATAAGGTATTCTACACAGACGATGAAAAGGCGCAGGCTCAGTATATCAACATGTTTAAAAATGAAGGTATTGAGGTTGTCATGCTGAATCAGCGGATTGATACTCCTTATATTCAGCATCTGGAACAGGCCAATGAAGGACTGAAATTTGTCCGTGTGGATTCTGATCTGAACGATATCTTTAAGGATGAGACCGATGAAGAACAGAAGAAACAGCTGGAAGAAGCAGGCAAAGCAGTAAGTGAACTCTTCAAAAAGGCTATGCCTGACGAAAAGATGGAAGTAGCACTGGAAAAACTGAAAGATGCAGAAGTAGCATCCATGGTAACTCTTTCCGAAGAAAGCCGCAGAATGCAGGATATGATGAAGATGTACGGCATGGACGCAAGTATGTTCGGCGGACAGGACCTGAAGCTTGTTCTGAACGCAAACCATCCTCTGGTGGACTACATCATCCAGAACAGCGAAGGAGAGCATGCATCCGACATCTGCGAACAGCTGT
>JAXDZY010000074.1:0-11504 GCA_034086685.1 Lachnospiraceae bacterium | reverse complement strand
AATCATACATAAGGGAGAAAGAAAATGTACAAAGAAATCGCAAAACTCATTTTATACCGTGATCTTGGAGAAGACAGCATCCTCTTAAAGCTGTCCGGTATCTTCCGCGACTATGAACTTGATCTCGCAGAAAAAGAAAATCTGACCAGCCGGATCTATGAGCAGATGAAAGCGCTCCTCGATCTTTCCACCCAGTATGGCTTCGACAAAAATCTGTGGCACAATTATCTGACCTTCATCCTGCTGACCAATGAAAACTCTTTCAGCATGACCAGTGAGAAGGTAGGTGCCAATGACGGTACCGTCAATCATTTTGCAAAAGCAGATTTCGCCGTATTCAAAAAACTGTTTGACTTTGACTTTGGTCCCATTGAAAAAGATCTTGGTATCGACTGTTTCTCTACGGTCTGCAATTACCACTCCATTCCAAAAAAGGAACGGATGTACAACCGCAATGTCAGTGAACATGTGCAGGAAGTCAGCGAACGAATCGAGAAGGCCGCTGATGAAGAAGAGATCTTTACCATCGTCACTGATTTCTACAAAGCTTATGGTGTAGGTATGTTCGGCCTGAATCGTGCTTTCCGTATCCGCCACCTGGAAGATGGAGTGGAATTCCTGCCTATCAACAATACGGACAGCGTTCTTCTGAAAGATCTGATCGGATATGAGATCCAGAAGAAAAAGCTGGTGGATAATACTCAGGCTTTTGTGGACGGAAGGAAGGCCAATAATGTTCTGCTGTTCGGCGACAGCGGCACCGGTAAATCCACGAGCATCAAAGCCATTGTCAATGAGTTTTACGGTCAGGGGCTTCGCATGATCGAGATTTACAAACATCAGTTTAAGGATCTGTCCACTGTTATTTCGCAGATCAAGAACCGGAATTACAAATTCATCATTTATATGGATGATCTTTCCTTTGAGGAGTTTGAAATTGAGTATAAGTTCCTGAAAGCAGTGATTGAAGGCGGCGTTGAGACAAGACCCGATAATATTCTGATTTACGCAACCTCCAACCGCCGTCATCTGATCAAGGAAAACTGGAATGACCGCAATGATATGGAGCATCGGAACGACATGCATCATTCCGACACCATGGAGGAAAAATTATCTCTGGTAAACCGTTTCGGTGTAACCATCAGCTTCTCAAAGCCCAGTCAGAAAGAATATTTCAATATTGTGATCAATCTGGCCCGCCGTGCAGGTATTGCCATGTCTGATGAGGAACTGTGCAGAGAAGCCAATAAATGGGAGCTGAGTCACGGAGGTATCTCCGGACGTACTGCCCAGCAGTTTATCAACTATATCAGCGGCAGTGTGGAAAAAGGCGGCAAAGAGGACTGAGATGCTGAATCATACATTTGAACCTGTATTTGACCGGAATTCCAGAGTACTGATTCTGGGTACCTTTCCGTCTGTGAAATCAAGAGAGCAGGGATTTTATTACGGACATTCCCGGAACCGTTTCTGGAAGATTCTGGCAGGGCTTCTTGAGGAGCCGGTGCCTGTGACAATTGAAGAAAAAAAGTTTTTTCTGCTGCAGCACGGAATTGCGGTCTGGGATGTGGTATCCGCCTGTGATATCACAGGCTCCAGTGACAGCAGTATAAAAAATGTGGTTCCTGCGGATCTGACAATGGTGCTGAATCATGCGCCGGTGAAGCAGATTTTTGCCAACGGAGGAAAGGCGTACAGTCTGTATGAAAAATATTCTTTTCCGGTGACGGGACGTGAGGCCATCCGGCTGCCATCCAGCAGCCCGGCCAATGCCGGCTGGCAGCTGGAAAAGCTTATGGAGGCATGGAAGCCCGTACTGGAGTATCTATAGGAGGATAGAGAGATGTATTTTGTACCCGATGGCACAGAAAAGTGCGGCTATTATGAATGCAGGAAATGCGGTTACCGTTTCCTGTCCACAGAGACAGAGGAAAGAACGGTCTGCCCCTCCTGTGAGGAAGACATGGATTATGAGATCGGACCGGATGAAGTGATGGGTTCTTCAGAGAAAAATGCAGTGCTCATTGAGATCGAGGAAGGCGAGGATGTGGAAAAGATGGATATCCTTTTGAGCCTGGCAATCACCGGCGGAGATTATGAGTGGATCTGATTACAGGCAGACCGTTATGAAAAAAGTCCTGCGGACAGTTTCCGGCAGAATGACAGGCCGGGAGCTTTGGCAGGGCTTTTTTTGTGGTAAATCTGTTTTTCAGGCAGGAATTCTGTCTCTTGTGCAGGAACTCTTGATTCACGTTATGTCATGATTTATACTGAATTCAACCCAACAAAGGAGCTGTCAGCATGTTGAAAATTGCAGTTTGTGATGATGATCCGCAGATGCTGTCAAGGATGCGGGAATATCTGGAGGATTTTGCGAAGCTTTTCAGAATCAGTCTGTACAGCAGCGGAGAGGAGCTGCTTGCTTCAGGTGAAAATTTTCAGTTTATCTTTCTGGATATTGATATGAAAGGAATGTCAGGTATCGATACAGCCCGAATACTGAGGCGGAAAGACAGGAAGGCGAAAATTATTTATGTCACGGCTTATGAGGATTTCCGGGACTATGCTTTTTCAGTCCATGCCTTCGCATATCTGGTGAAGCCTGTAAGCAGGGAAAAAATCAGGGAAATTCTAAGGGAAGCGCTGGAATATACGGAAACTCAGGAGAATTGTCCGATTTTGTGTTTCAAAACGCTGAACGGGCTGATGGATATCGGCGTGAGGGATATTTACTATTTTGAGTATCAGAGCCGGAAGCTGAGGATGGCAACTGCATCGGAGGAGCTGTGGATACAGGACAGTATCCGCCATATGTATGAACGGATGGCTCCTTTTGATTTTCTGATGCCTCATAAAAGTTTTATTGTGAACCCTTATCATATCAGAAATCTGAAGGGATATGATATTTGCATGACGGATGGCAGTATAATTCCTCTTTCACAGAAAAAATCAGCTGATTTCAGAAAGCAGCTGGCTTCTTATCTGGCATCCGTAATATGAGTCTGTATCGTAAACAGAGGTGAAAAATGTTTTGGGGAATTTGTAATCTGTTGCTTTCTGTTGTGGAAATGACCGGGATATGGGTTGGGACATTCTGCTTTATGCGGGTGAACGAAAGGACCATTTACCGTAGAAAATTCTGGTATATTGTCGGATTTTTTCTGGCTGTTATGACCATGTACCTGATGATTCTGTTTGCAGACAATGGATGGAGGGGGCTTCTGGTCCAGATTGCAGTGACGGCAGTTCTGGGAGCCCTGCTGTTTCATCGGAAAATGCTTCCGCTGCTGTTTGATATCCTGTTTTCAGTGGTAGTGGTCATCGGTATGGAGTGCGGCATCTACATGTTTAATATCATTCTGTATCATGTGGGATATGATATTTTTCCGAATCCGGCAGCCATGGGATGCGTTGCCATGGTTTTTAAGCTGCTGATCCTTTTTCCTCTGATGTCTTTCATGATCTGGTGGAAGAAGACTTCTTCTGAAGGGAATCTGACCATGCGCCAGACCATGACGGTTCTGGTTCTGCCGGTATTCTCCGTGCTTTTTCTCTATTCGCTGATCCGGATGAGCCAGGTTTATATCCAGTTGTACGGACTATGGCTTCTGCTGGTTAATTTTGCCGCCTTATTGCTGCTGAATATATATTTTCTGTACCTGTTCCGGTATCTGTTTCGTGTCAGCAAACTGGAGCAGAAGATCCGGATTGCCCGGATACAGAATGAGCTGCAGTACCGGCATTATGAAGAACTGGAGCAGAAGTATCGGGAGTCACGGAAGATTCTCCACGATATGAAGAATCATCTTCAGGCTGTGGAACAGCTTTATGAGGGGGAGAATAAAACGGCAGGTGATCATTATGTAAAAAATCTTTATCACATGATCAATATTCTGGGAGAAAAGTATTACAGTTCCAACCATATGCTGAATATTATTTTAAATGAGAAGCTTGCACATGCACAGAGTGCCGGGATTCAGGTGACAGCAGAGGTGGGAGATGCAGATTTCGATGATCTGGATGATATGGATATCACTGTGATTTTTGCCAATCTGCTGGATAATGCCATTGAGGCTGCCGGGGAGACAGAAAATCCATGGCTGGAACTGAAAATTGATACGGTAAATGATTTCAGGGTGATCAGTCTGCGCAATTCCAGAAATACTTCCCGGGTATGTGAGGGCCGGAAACAGGGGCACATGGGGCTTGGTCTTGTCAATGTGGGGAATGCTCTCATGCAATATCACGGAAGTATGGAGAGAAGCGGAACGGAAAAAGAATACAGCATCAGTATCATGATACCGGGGAAGGAGTAGATTTATGGTACCTGCAGTAATTTCATTTATTGTCTGCGTGGGAATTCCCGCAGCAGGAGCAGTTTATTTTTTATGGCGTCGGGACGGAACATTTGCCACTTTTGTGGTGGGAGTCCTGTGCTTTCTGATTTCACAGCCGATACTGCGGATTCCGCTGCTTAATCTGGCGGGACAGAGGAGCAGCTGGTTTATGATGCTGCCTTATGTGAATCCTGTACTTTATTATCTGGTGATGGGATTTACCGCCGGACTTTTTGAAGAAAGTGCACGGCTGGCGGGATTTGGAATATTCCGCAGAGGTCATACGGCATGGATGGATGGCCTGGCTTATGGTCTCGGCCATGGAGGATGTGAAGCAGCGTGGATTTTTGTTCTGCAGGTACTGCCTCAGGTGCGGAAAGGACAGGCGGGAACAGGTATGCTGATTGGTGCATGGGAACGCATTTTTGCCGTCATGATTCAGATCGGGCTCAGTTTTCTGGTTCTTTATGCGGTGAAAACGGGCAGAAAGAGGTATTTTATTCTGGCTGTTGTTCTGCATGCGCTTGTTGATTTTCTGATCATCCTGGGAAATGTACTGATCGTAGAGGGTCTGGTGGCGCTGGAAGGACTGGCCGCCATGATCCTGATCATAAAATTCAGAAAGAAATTTAATCTGGGAGGTATTGAAAGATGAAGAAAAAGGTAAGATTTGTATCATTGTGGGGAAAAATCATGTCTCTGGTTCTGGCAGGTATTTTGCTGACCGGACTTCTGGCAGGATGCGGCAGTAAAAACAGTCTGGCAGATGTTTTTGATGAAGAAACTGTTAAAAAACAGGCCATGGATGATATTACACTGGCCCAGTCCAATGACTTTGAAGGATGGAAGAATCGTTTTTCTTTGGAAGTTCAGTCGGCGGTTACGGAAGATGCCTATAAAAACTATCTCAACACGCTGGATGAAAAAGGTGCTTTCAAAGAATTCGGCAGGGTGGCTGTTGTGGGCCAGGAGCAGAATGGAACGGATTACGCAGTAGCAGTGGTGATCTGTAAATATGAAAACGGTGATATCAAGTATACCGTTGCATATGATGAACAGATGAATCTGATACAGTTTACAATTTAGTATAAGTCATATGGGGAAAACGGGCAGGGCTCCGTTACTTATGTGTCCTGGAATACATGAGTAACGGAGCCCGGTTCTGTCTGCGGGAAATGTGTTGTAATGGATCATGCGACCCGGTGGGAATTCCCTATTCCATAAATTCATTCACTGCCGGTGTGTCATAATATCCCTTCAGAAAATGAATCAGCTGTTTCACATAGGGTTTCAGTATGCGGTGCTTGCTGTAAACAATATACAGATTCCGTCTGTGTCCGTCTCCGTTCAGAGGAAACTCCAGCAGCTTGCCGGTGGAGGACATGTCCCGTATGGACAGTGTGGACAGGATGGAGATTCCCAGGCCGTTGGAAATCGAATATTTGATGGATTCCAGATCATTCATGCGGGCAACCACATGAAGATTGGTTACATTGACCTGGTGGAGTGAAAGATACTGATCGATCTCTTTCTGGGTGCCGGAGCCGTTTTCACGCATGATGATGGGTTCCTGAAGCAGCGTATTCAGATCGGCATTCTGTTCCTTCAGTTTCTGATAATAGGGTGTGGCAGGAGCGGCAATGGCCAGTTCATCCTGAAAAAAGGGAACAAAAATACAGTCTTCCGTGTCGGCAGTCATGCCGGTCAGACCAAAATCGATCGTTCCTTCAATTACTTTATTAATAACTTTTTTGCTGTCTGACTGCCAGATATTGAATATCACATCAGGCTCTACCTGATTGAAGGCACCCAGAACTTCAGGCAATATGTAGGAAGATGGAATCGTGGACGCTCCCAGAGAAATCAGTTTCCGGCTTCCTCCGGTAAATTCACGGACAATATTATTGCGCATATTCAGGATATTTACGGCACATTCATAAAACTGCTGTCCTCTGGCGGTCAGTTCCATCTTTTTGGTGGTGCGGATGATCAGTTTGGAGTTCAGCTCTTTCTCCAGAGTACTGATATGCGCACTGATGGTGGGCTGGGTCAGGTACAGGTGTTTTGCTGCTTCGGAAAAGCTGTTGTAGTCAACAGCGGCAACAAAGGCTTCTAGCTGTTTGAATTCCATATGATTTTCTCCTCTTTTGCATGATGTGTATCTGAATCGGTATAATACTCATATACACACCGGACATCGTCTGAATTTGTAATAGGCGATGAAATACATTGCTTTTTCCTATATATTACCATGATTTATTGAAAAAATCTATAGATAATTTGCTATTATAGCTGTTTTCATTGAAGCCGTATGGCATGAGCTGAAGAAGATTTCAAAGAGGCTTCAGCCAGCTGTTGACTTTTTCTGATGGAAAAAGTACAATCAATAATCAGAAGTATGAGGAAAGGTGTTTGTGGGTATTGATCGGAAATTTTGAAATCATGCAGCCGGATTGCGGGGGAGAGCAGGTTCTGATGACCGGGAATCAGGTCCCCGTCTACAGTTATGCAAATCCTCATTTGCACAGCTTCTGTATCTGCCTGTATCTTCGTGCAGGGTCTCTTTTTGAAACAGATGAGAAAAACGGGATTTCACATTTTTTTGAACATGTGGTTTTTAAAAATATCAATCAGAAATACGGCGGAGATCTGTACCGTCTTCTGGACCGGCTTGGCCTGGAATTCAATGGCTGTACATATAAGGAATTTATGCAGTTTGTCATAACCGGTGCATGTGCGCATTTTAAAGAGGCGGCGGAAATTATTACATCGATTTTCGAACCTTTGACCATTTCCGCGAAAGAGATTGCCACAGAGCGGAGACGTATTAAATCGGAACTTCGGGAATCGGATGAGCTGCATTCCCTGGATTATTTTACTCAGCAGATTGTCTGGGAGAATACCAGTCTGAAAAACACCATCGGAGGTACTTTTTCCAATCTGGACCGGATCGGAAAGCAGGCGCTGCGGCAGGCCTCCGGTGAACTGCTTTCTGTAAACAATCTGTTTTTTTATGTGACCGGATGCTATTCCGGTGAAGATCTTTCCTGTCTGGTTCGTCGGATCGAGTCCTATCCGCTGGCGGTGACTGTTCCCTTCAGGGAGAATATGGCACCGGTTCCCGTCTGTTTTTTTAACAGAAACTGCCATGTTGCCGTTAAAAACAGTACTTATTATTATGTACGTTTTTCTTTTGATGTGGACACCGGCAGATATACGGAAGCAGAGAATTCTCTGTTGTTTGACATCATGTTTGAAGGGGAAAGCTGTAAAATCCATCAGGAGCTTTCAGAAAAGACCGGTTTTATCTACAGCTTTGGTTCTTCATATGAAAGGTATAATAATCTGGGCAATATCAGTGTGTATTATGAAGTACGCCCTGCAGATCTGTATACCTCCATTGAAAAGGTGATTCACGTATGCAGTATCATGAAATACGGGCTGACCGATGAACTTGATTATGTACTGCCGCCCTATGTGGATAATGCGGAGCTTATGCTGGATGATGCCGAGGATTTTAACTGGAACCGGGCCTATGAGTGTCATATTCTGTCAGAACATTACCGGACCATAGAGGAGAGAAAGGCAGCCTATGAAAATGTAACTGTCGGACGGATCATGGAGATGTCCGGAGAGATTTTCAAAACGTCCAATCTGGTGGTTACCATGAAAGCACCAAAGGAGAAAGTGGATGCGGAAAGAATACGCCGTATATGCCGGAAACTGGACGGGCAGCCATAAATATATAACTATCTGTAAGGAAGGAGATATTTCAAATGGAAAATGAGATGAATAAGATTGACAAATGCGATCCGTCAGATTGCAGTACCTGCGGAGCAGACTGCAGTTCACGGATTAATCTGGAGGATAAGATCATTCAGATTACAACTGATGAGGGTGAAAAGATCGACTGTCTGATTATGCTGAAATATGTAATGGGAACAAAAGATTATATTGCAGTCATGCCTTTGAAAGATAATCCGGAAGGAGATATCTATCTGTTCCGTATGATAAATAACCGGACAGAGCTGGAGAATATCGAGGATGAGGAAGAATACCAGAAAGCTGCAGAGACTTTCGGAATCGAGATGGAGAAAGCACAGAATAAAAAAAAGAATAAATGACAGAAGAGTTTTCTGAATGAAAAAAGAACGGAAACAAGAAAGAACGGAGAAAAATATGAAAAAATACAGATTTGGCAGCCTGATAGTTCTGTCCCTGCTGCTGGTGGTATGCTTTTCTGCAGCTGCAAAGGCAGATACCATTAATAAGATTTCCGCATCCGGTGAGGTGATTAATATTCAGACTTCGCTGCTGGTCCGCAATGCACCTTCTGCATCAGAAAGCGTGTTGGGATCACTGAAAAACGGAGCAGCGGTCAGCATCACCGGTGAAACTGACGCATGGTATCGCATCATTTATGGTTCAAAAGAAGCTTTTGTCAGTAAAAGCTACATAAGTGCAAGTCCGCTGAATAACGAATCTGTAGTTGATTTCAGGGCTTCTGCGCATGTTAAGGTGGATGGACATCTGAATGTACGCTCCGGGGCGTCCATGTCCGCATCTGTACTCGGGATGCTGGATGACGGGAAAGGCGTTGATATTACAGGAGAGACCGCGGACTGGTACAGGATCACCTATGGTTCTGGTGAAGGCTTTGTAAGCAAGCAGTATATCAGCTTTTCCTCCCAGGGAGGGAATTCTTCCTCTGTTTCAAAAGGAACAGTCGGTACGGTACGTGTCAATACCACATTACTGGTGCGAAAACAGCCATCCCGTTCCGGCAGCATAGCAGGATATCTGACAAACGGAAAAACTGTGGAAATAACGGGAGAGGCTGATGGTTATTATCAGATCAGGTATAGTTCGTCAACTGCGTACGTAAGTAAGGAATACGTAACCATCGGCGGCAGTACATCTGCCAGCGGGTATTCCTCTGTATCTTCCGGGGATGTGAGCAGTGTTTCCAAGACGGGGTATGCCAATGTAAGCTCTTCACTTCTGGTAAGAAGCGAAGCTTCCTCCTCTGCCGGTGTCATGGGACGTCTTAACAGAGGAGCGGCTATTACCATCACAGGTGAAACAACCAACTGGTATCAGATCAGGTATGCAGGAAAAACAGGGTATGTTAATAAAGCTTATGTGTCGTTCAGTGAGGTTTCTTCTGATGGCTTTAAGAGCGTCAGTCTGAATGTTCCTTTATACCATCAGTATGACAGCCGCTGGTCATCGGTACGCATCGGGCGTGAGACACTGAAGAGTGCAGGCTGTGTTACAACCTGCCTTGCCATGACTTATCAGTACCGGACCGGCAATGTATGCACGCCTGCCCAGATGGCCGGCAAGTTAAGCTATACATCCAGCGGTAATGTGTACTGGCCTTCCGGCACGACTCAGTATACCGGTTCCAATTATCTGTCTGTTATTTATCAGCAGCTTGCAGCAGGAAATCCGGTAATCGTGGGAGCAAAAAGTGCGGGCGGTCTGCAGCATTACGTGGTGGTGACCGGATATGACGGCAGCAGCAGCAGTTTAAGTGCTTCCGGGTTTACTGTCAATGACCCGGGAAGAAGCGGTGCGAAGACACTGAAAGCATTTTTCTCCAGAACACCGCAGTTCTACAAATTGATTTATTACCGTTAGGAGGATTATGGCAGTGACGGATTATACAGATATCATTTCCCGGATGAAAAAGCAGGGAATTGCCTTTCTGGAAAATGTCTCTTTTGAACAGCTGGACCGGGCACAGGATCGTTACGGGATAGAGTTTCCCGGGGAACTGCGCAGGTTTTACAGCCAGGGCATGCCGGTGTCACAGGGGTTTGTAAACTGGCTGGACGAAACTCCCCGGTATGTGGAAACTGTGGAAAAAAGGCTGAAAGCTCCTGTCCGCGGTGTATTGATTGCAGTGGAGCTGGAAGAACTCTGGCCCCGCACATGGGGGGAACGTCCGTTACAGGAAGAACAGGCTCTGAAACAGGCCGGTGACAGACTGAAAAAGGCGGCACGTCTGATTCCTCTGTATTCACACCGTTACATTGCCTGTCTGCCTGAAACAGATGATATGCCTGTTTTGTCGGTATACGGAGGAGATATTATTTATTATGGCGCAGATCTTGAAAACTGGCTGGAGATAGAATTCTGCGGTCTGCCCCGGGGGACCATATTTGAAAGAAATCTGCCGGAGATTCCGGGCTGGCAGGATCTGATCGGATAAAGACACATAAAAAATCCGGAACAGGAAGAGCAGAAAGCGGCTGGATAAAAAAGATCAGGTTCAAAAAAAGGAAACTGGTTCGGCAATACAAAAAAAACCGCATTTTTGTATAGATAATACGATAAAAAATTATATTTCGACCAATACGAAAAAAGTTTTACAAAAATCGGTACAGAACAGACTTTTTTTCATACAGTCTCATGATTGTTATTTTATTTCGTCAGTGCTATGCTTTTTACAGCTGAAGAGAATATCTTCATGAAGAGAGCTCTGAAGCATACCACATGGAAAGTCAGAGATCACTGAAGGAGGCAGATATGATTACAAAGACTGAAATGAAAAAAGCCGATAAAATTGTGGAGAGAATCAATAATACTTCCTTTGCGAAAAGATTATTAAGGGAATTAAGTTATTACGGCGAGCTGGAGCACGCTGATGTGACATCAGATAAGGAACTGCAGACAGAAAACAGGATGATTATTCCACTGGATGAGATTAATGTGATGGAGGCGGACAGAGCAGAATCCTATAATGTATACCTGGATAACAATTTTGAACGTGTCTGGGAAAATATTCTGGCTGATGAAGCACTGGAGAAGCTGTACAGTATCCTTCAGAAACGGCCGGATGACCGTCGTTCCATGCAGCTGTATCTGACAAATTACTGTCCGGAATATTTCAGAGGGAAAAGTCTGGGTCTGATGATCTGTTATTGACCGTCAGAGTATTTTTTCTGCAGATTACGGCACCATGGCTGTGGATAAAAAAGGGTATGATATACAGTATTGTCTGTATGTCATGCCCTTTTTGGCGGTGCGCCTAGCGGCGCACGTTTCCAACGGGTGCAAGTCCCGAATCCGCCCGGTAGTGGGAAGGATATAGTCGAAGGCAAGGGTGTCCATCGTGAGGTGGAATCTGAAGGAAGCTGGATGTGGGGAACATACTAACCC